>CAVJKK010000035.1:0-9436 GCA_963649855.1 Anaerovoracaceae bacterium | reverse complement strand
CATACTCCTGCCGCCGCGTTACAGAGTTCACCGCGGAATTGTACGCAATTTTCGTAACCCACGTTGTAAAACTCGACTTAAAATTGAAATTCTGCAGATTGACGTAAACTTTTACAAAAACTTCCTGCACAAAATCGTCAGTGTCATCAGCATTTTTAAAAAAACTCATGCCAAGTGCAACAACGCGTTTTTTATAGAGTTTCATCAGCGCTTCAAACGCTTTTGCTTCACCGCTCAGGGCAGCCTTTATCAGAAATTCATCGCGCTTGTTTGTGAGTAATCTTTCTATGCTGCTTAAAGTTTTATATGACATGAGTCTGACTTGTGGAGTCTAATCTTTGTTGTAGTCCCAGTCATTCACCTTATAAAAAATAACCGCACAAATTCCAATTGAAAGGGGAATCAATCCGCCGAGCAGTGCCGGTGAAACTCCGGAAAGAAGGGCAAACACGAGGGTAAGCATGATGCCGATTCCCGTAAGAAGCAGCCCGATTAAAAGCGAATACGCCTTCAGATTGAATTTTTCGCGTCTGTAAGTTCCGCTTAAAATCTGCTTTTTTACTTCAAGGTGATGCCACAGCAGCGAAAAGAAAACCACAACGCCGCCAATCGCAATTCCGATAATCGGAGTGAGCGCAATAATCACCTGTGCTGCCGAACTTATTACCTTCTGTTCCATCGTTCTTCCTTTTCAGACTCTTACCAGAACACCATCCTGCAAATCCTGCTGAGCCTGTTTTTTGATTTTTGCATGCTGTTTTTTGCCGGTTGCCGTCATCGGAATATTGTGAACTATGGCAAAATAACGCGGACGCTTGTACTTGCTCAACATTTTACTTTGAGCACAAAAATCATTCAATTCTTTTAAGTTCAAGGTTTCATCTTCCGGAATTACATACGCACACACCGCCTGACCGCGAACCTTGTCAGGAACAGCCGTCACGATGCAGTCTTTTACTTTTTCATTCTGCATGACCGCTTCTTCAATCTGCGCCGGATAGATGTTTTCGCCGGAAACTACCATCATGTCGTCCTTGCGGCCTTTTATCGTTACAACCCAGTCATCATTCCACACGCCGGTATCTCCCGTGTACATCCAGCCTTTGTAGAACTTTTCTTTTGTCATTTCTTCGTTGTGATAGTAAGAATAGGTTGATTTTGCAGGCGAACGGATGATTACTTCGCCTTCCGTCATGCTGTCAGTCGGAACTAAATCGTCTGGCTCGGCTTTTGAACCGTCTTCCGTCAGGCGAACGACGCGCACTTCATCATCCGTGCAGCTTACTCCTACAGAGCCCGCGCCTTCCGGCAGATTATACGGTCTGAGGAATGAATTCCAGAAAGTTTCCGTTGTTCCATAGCCGTTGAAAATATTTTCAGTGAGAACATTCTTAAAGCGGATGCAGTCCGTTTCGCTCAAAGGAGCGCCCATCGTTACAAGCCCGCGCAGGGAAGATACGTCACGCGGATTTTTTTCCTGGGCACGGGCAAGCATTTCGAGGTTTGCCGGAGCACCCATCATGAAAGTAATTTTATATTTTGCACACCAGTCGAGGGAAGTCTGAGGTCTGAAAGAGCGCATTACGACAACCGAAGCCCCAGCATAGAAAGAAGGGCACACACCGCCGGAATGGCAGCCTCCGCGATGAAACCACGGCGTCATGTTGAGCGTTACGTCCAGCGGATTCATCGGATAATGCATGATTACGTCATGGGCAGACAGAACTTCGTTTATGTCGTTTACGGGAACGCATTTCGGCATGCTTGTAGTTCCGCTTGTGCACAGACGCAGAACTTCATCGTAAATGTGGGGACGGAAGTCAATTTCCGGCTCTTCACAGCTGACATTTTTTACAAAATCTTCGTAAGAAACATGACCTTTCGGGATGGCTGCACCTTCAATGTTGTCCGCCATAATAAAAAGAGAAGGCTTCCAAAGGCAGATTTTTGCAGCTTCTTCCATCATCTCTGCAACATTCGCAGAATAAACTACAACTTTCGGCTTGTTATGGTTGATTAAAAGTGCCATTTCCCCGCTTGCAAGGTTGTAATTTGCCGCAAGGAAAATTGCCCCGACTTTGCGCGGTCCCGTGTACATAAAGGCAAATTCCGGGGAATTGCGGAGCGCGCCCATAACGACATCATCTTTTTTGATGCCGGCATTTTTGAGCGCATTTGCAAGGCGGTTTGCCTCGCGGTTTAATTCCTTATATGTCCAGGTGCGGTCTGTGTCAGGGTCGATAATTGCCGGACGGTTTGCAAAACGATGAACGTTGCGCATAAAACCGTTAAGCCAGGTATATTCGTGTTCAAAAGTGTCGATAAACATTGAATCGTCGTAAGTTCGAGCCATAGTATCCTTCTTTGTTTTTAATCTTCACTAAATTGGACACGAATTTTCTGAAAAGGTTGCAGAAAAAATACGATTTTTTTTTATTTTTTCAGTTTGCCGTTCGCAAGATATGCTTTCCAGGTTGATTCCAGCAGCGTGTGCACGTCTGAATATTCCGCCTTCCAGCCGAGTTTTTCCCTTGCGTATGAGGAAGTTGCAACAAGTTCTGCAGGGTCTCCGGCACGGCGTTCAACAAAATCCGCCGGAATTTCCTTTCCCGTGATTTTTCTTGCTTCTTCAAGCATTTCCTTTACGGAAACACCGGTTTCACTTCCAAGATTGCAGATGAGGCTTTCGTTGTTTTTTGAAATATAATCAAGCGCCCTGACGTGAGCATTTGCAAGATCAGTAACGTGAACATAATCGCGGATACAGGTTCCGTCGCGCGTGTCGTAGTCGCTTCCGAAAACCTTCATTTTTGAGCGCATTCCGCACGCCGTTTCCATGATTACGGGCAGAAGGTTCGCAGGATTCTGTTCAAGTCCGCACGGAAAACCTTCAACGTCGTAACCCGCAGCATTAAAATATCTCAAAGCCGCAAATTTCAGACCGCGGAGCTTATCATACCACGCCATGATTTCTTCAATCTTGAGTTTCGTAAAACCGTAGTAATTTTCAGGATTTTTCGGGTGCTTTTCATCAATCGGAAGATATTCCGGCTCACCGAAAACCGCCGCACTCGAAGAAAAAACCATGTATTTGCAGCCGTGCTTCGTTGCCGCATTCAGAATGTTGATTGTTCCGTTCAGATTGTTGATTGAATATTTTTCCGGCACGATCATCGATTCCCCGGCAGCCTTAAAAGCCGCAAGATGGATGAATGCGTCAAATCCCTGCGCAAATGCAGCATCAAGGTCGCGTTCAATCAGAATGTTGCCGTAAATGAAAGCGTTTTCCTTAAAAAGATTCTGTCTCAGTCCCGAAGACAAATTGTCAAAAACCGTAACGGTGTGTCCGTTTTTCATCAGTTCCTTTACAACGTGCGAGCCGATGTATCCTGCCCCGCCAATTACCAGAACTTTCATATTTTCCTCCATGTTCGGGCGGTCCCCTTCGCTCTGCTCCGGGTCGCTATATCCGTGGTTCCGCTGTCGCTTCATTCCTGCGCTGACGCTCCGGAACGCTTCGCGCCACTACTAGCGCTACCGCTCTAAATTTTCTAATTTTTCAGCAGCGTCCATCCACTGCAGATTCAATTCTTCAATTTTTTCAGCAAGTTCTTCAATTTTTTTCTGCACGGCTTTTGCTTTTTCACCGTTAGAATAAACTTCAGGATCTGCCATTTTCGTTTCCTGTGCACTCTTTTCTTCTTCAAGCTTCAAGATTGCATCTTCCAGGGTTTTTACGGCTTTTTCAGCCTTGCGTTTTTCCGCTTCAAACTTTTTCTGGTCTTCCCACGAAAGTTTTGTCTGAGTTTTTTCCTTCTGCTCAGGCTCACTCACTTTTGCCGCACCGGGAACGGGAGTTTCGCCGCTGGCTTCGGCTTCAATGCGTTCCATGTAATATTTGTAATCTCCCGGGAACACCCTGAATTTGCCGGGTTTGAGCTCAAGCACGCGGGTACTTAAGTTTTCAATGAATCCGCGGTCGTGGCTTACAAAAATAACCGTTCCGCCGAAATCCTTCAGCGCATCCAGCAGAACGTCTTTTGAATGCATGTCGAGGTGGTTCGTAGGTTCGTCGAGAATCAGAAAGTTCACGGGCCGAAGAAGGAGCTTTAACAGCGCAACGCGCGCCTTTTCACCGCCGGAAAGCACGTCAAGGCTTTTGTGCACGTCATCCCCGCGGAACAAAAATGCTCCGAGCATATCGCGCACTTTCGGAATAAGTTCGAGCGGAGCTTCGCTTTCGATTGTTTCAAGGACAGACGCACTACCCTTCAGCGTTTCTGCGTTATCCTGACTGAAATATCCGATTTTTACGCCACTTCCAAGTTTGATTTCGCCTTCAAAATCAGGATCGACGCCCGCAATAATTCTCAAAAGGGTGGATTTTCCCGCGCCGTTATGCCCTGCAACGACAAGACGGTCGCCGTTTTCTACGACGAGTTCAAGATTGTCGAGGACTTTGCGCTGTCCGTCGTAGGATTTCGTAATTCCGCTCAGCGTTGCAACAAGCCGCCCGGAATGAGGAGCCGGCGGAAACTTAAAATGGATTTTCTTGAGGCTTTCAGGAATAACGATTTTTTTCTCGAGGATTTTGTCGAGCATTTTCTGGCGTTCCTGTGCCTGCGCCGCCTTTGTCGCCTGCACGCCGAAGCGGTTTATAAATTCCTGAAGGTGGGCAATTTCCGCCTGCTGTTTTTCATACTCGCGGATGAGGGTTTCAAGTTCAACTTCGCGCACTTTTTCGTAATGCGAATAATTTCCCGGATAACGCCGCAGTTCACCGTTAAAAAGTTCGTAGACTTCATTTACGGTGTGGTCAAGGAAATAACGGTCGTGGCTTACAAGCAGAAATCCGCCCTTAAAATTATCAAGGAATTTTTCAAGCCAGCCGCGCGCTTCAATGTCGAGGTAGTTCGTAGGTTCATCGAGGAGAAGGATGTCAGGATTTACCATCAGAGCCTTGCCGAGTGCAATGCGCATCTGCCAGCCACCGGAAAACTCTTCGCACATTTTATCAAGGTCTTCCCGGCTGAATCCAAGCCCCATGAGAATCTGTTCCGCCATGACGTGCCGTCGGTTCCATCCGCTTTCTTCAAGTTCCGTCAGAATTGCGTCGTGGCGTTCAAGGAGAAGTTTTTCGTTGCCTTCGCCTGCCTTCAGTTTGTCGCCGATTTTTTCCATTTCCGCCTGAAGTTCATAGCCGAAGTCAAATGCCTTGTCCGCTTCTTCGCGCAGGGTACAGCCGTGGTGAGTAAGTCCGCTCTGAGGAAGATATGCGATTCGTGCATCTTTCTGGGCAACGCGCTGTCCGCCGTCTGGCTGAACGATTCCTGCCATCACCTTGATTAAAGTCGATTTTCCGCTTCCGTTTGCGCCTGTAAGGGCAACTTTTGAGCCCGACTGGAGGTTTACGGAAACGTTTTTTAAAATGTCGCGGTCGCCGAATGCAAGCGAAACCTGAGAAAACTGAACAAATGCCATATATCTTCCGTTTTTATCTGCTGAAGTACATAACGAGCGGAGAAGAAGCCCTTGCGGTTACGAGATTTCCTCTTACAGTGGCTTTTGTTGCGTCTTCAAGCCTTAAACCGCCGCCGTCTTTTTTATAGAAGAAGTTGACCGGTTTTTCCATGCCTTCAAACTTAAAGGTCAGGATTCCGTCAAAATCATTTTTCAATGAAGAACTCAGGTACAGGTCTGCTGAAACCTGTATGTTTCCCCTTGCGCCCGAAGAAATTACGCCAGGAACAAGGAGTTTATAATTTTTCCATGTTGCGGTGTTTTCTTCGCCAAAAATGATTGTTCCGTAGTTTGAACTTGAATATGCAGGTCCTTCCCGCACGAACGTATTGATTTCTTCATTTCTGCGTTCAACTTCGCGGTCAATCAGCTGCTGAATGTTTTCCGAAAGCGCCGTAAAGTTTTCGTTTTTGAGTTTGCCGTCGCTATCCATATACTGAACGGCAATGGAATTCTTACCGCGCAGCGTAACGTAAACGCTGTTTTCACCGAGCTGATATGCGCCGTCCTGATTTTTTTCCGCCTTAGAATAAGTCCATGCTTTGTCTAAATCCGCAGTGTACAGTCGCGCCGTAAACGTGAGCGTTTCTCCGTCTTTTGCAGACTTCAGCACCGGAACAAGTTTTACTTCCTTTTGAACCGGAGAGTTTTCCGCGTCATCGCTTTCTTCTGCAACCCAGTCAACCTGACCAAAATCAAAGCCGTAATTTACGTTCAGCCGGCTCAGGTCGTAGCGCCCGGTTTTTATCATCTCACTGAATTCTTCCGGATACCATTTTTTCTCTAATGCGGCAGAAAGTTCAGAATCAATTTCTTCAACCTGGACATCGCTTTTTGCTTCAAGACTGTCGCCCGAACGTTCAAAAAGATTCAGGTTATAGGAAAAACACCAGCCAAGAGTTCCCGTGCCGGTCAGGACGCGCAGCCATTCGCCTTTCAGACTCCCCTTGCCGTTAGTCGGAGCCTGTCCCTTGCCGCGGTACAGAACACGGATAATTTCATCCTTTCGAAGACGGTACACCTGCTTTGAAGTATTCACCGCCTCGGCACGAATCGGAAGTCCGTCGAGTTTTACGCTTGCGTAGGTGTGTTCAAAATCAGCAAATCTGACAGCAAGTTTTTCAGTTTTGCGCCTGCTCTGAGGCTCAGAAATCTGCCAGAGAGGGATTTCCACCTTTTTCTTTGAATCAAGCGCCATGATGATGTATGTCTGGGAAATGTTTGATTTTACATAAACTTTTACGAGCTGCCCTTCCTGAACTTTCGCTTCCGGATTATTCCACAGAACGAGCGAATAGCCGATTTCTCCGCAGCCGGTCAAAAACACGGCAAAAAAAAGCCCTGCGATCAGAGCCAAAGTCTTTCTAGTCATAGGGCAATTATTCCACAATTTATTTTGAATTTAAAGTGGGACTACTTTCTTGGAATTGCAGACAGCCTTCACGCTGCACTGCAAGAACCGCGCTTCTTGCCGAACTTACACTTCCTTATAATACGGACAGATGTCCTCGTAGTGACCGTCTTTCATCTTAAAACCGCCGGGAATCGTGCCCAGCTGCTTAAAGCCTAAGCGTTCGTAAAGGTGGCGGGCATGAGTGTTCGCAGCAACAACCGCATTAAACTGCATGATTTTAAAGCCCGTTTCGTGAGCCTTCAGAAGACAGTCCTTTACGAGCTTTTCGCCGATGTGAACTCCGCGGCTTGCACGGCTTACGGCATAACTTGCATTTGCAATGTGACCGCATCTTCCGACATTATTCGGATGAAGGATGTAAAGCCCCAGAACTTTGCCCGTTTTTTCGTCCTGAGCAACTCCGCAGTAAGTCTGTGAAGCAAAAAACACGGAAGCCTCGTGAACCGACAGTTCTTCAGTCTGCGGAAAGGCAACTCCGTCTTCAACGACTTCGTTCCAGATTTCTGTCATCGTCTCAAGGTCAGACGGCGTATATTCCCTGATAAAAACATTATTTTCCATGCGGAATGTTATGGACTTTTTTCAATCTGCTGTCAACAAAGCCCGTTCTGCCATACACGCCACGTTTCAAAAAAAATCTTGAAAAATATTTGCGTTTTTTCTTGCCGTTTGAACCATGTTTTTATATTTTTATCTGTAGAATCTGACGGCTGGAAGTCAGCCCGATGTTTTTCTTTGCAAAAAATTTATAGGAGATAAATATGGCTAAACAGTTGATTTTCAATGAAGATGCGCGCAAGAAGATGCTTTCTGGTGTTGAACAGATTGCCCGCGCCGTAAAAGTTACGCTCGGTCCATGCGGCCGTCTTGTAATGCTCGACAAAAAATTCGGTGCACCGACTATCACAAAAGACGGTGTAAGCGTTGCCAAGGAAGTTGAACTCAAAGACCCGTTTGAAAACATGGGCGCTCAGCTCGTAAGGGAAGTCGCTTCAAAGACAAACGACGTTGCAGGAGACGGCACTACAACCGCTACAGTTCTCGCATACGCAATCGTAAAGGAAGGACTTAAATCTGTTGCCGCAGGCATTACTCCGATTGAAGTAAAACGCGGAATCGACAAGGCAGTTGCAGTTGCAGTTGCAGAAATCAAAAAGAACAGCCGTGCAGTAAAAGGCTCTGAAGACATCACTCACGTTGCAACAGTTTCTGCCAACAACGACCCTGAAATCGGTAAAATTCTTGCCGATGCAATCGAAAAGGTCGGAAAAGACGGCGTAATCACAGTTGAAGAATCAAAGAACATGGACACAACTGTAAAAACCGTAGAAGGAATGCAGTTTGACCGCGGTTACATTTCATCATATTTCGTAACAGACCGCGAAAGAATGGAAATCAACTACAGCGATGCATACGTCCTGATTCACGACAAGAAGATTTCTTCAATGAAAGACCTTCTTCCGCTGCTTGAAAAAGTTGCCCAGACAGGCAAACCGCTCGTAATCATCTGCGAAGACATGGACGGTGAAGCGCTTGCAACCCTCGTCCTGAACTCAATCCGCGGAACACTGAAGTGCGTTGCAGTAAAGGCACCGGGCTTCGGCGACAGAAGAAAGGACATGCTCCAGGACATCGCAATCCTGACAGGCGGAACCGTAATCACTGAAGAACTCGGTCTCAAGCTTGAACAGGCAGACATCAGCCAGCTCGGTCAGGTTAAGTCTGTAAAGATTGACAAAGACAACACAATCCTCGTTGACGGAGCAGGCGACAAGAAAGCAATTTCAGACCGCGTTGCAGAAATCAAGGCTCAGATTGAAAAATCAACTTCTGACTACGATAAAGAAAAGCTCAAGGAACGCCTTGCAAAACTTTCAGGCGGAGTTGCAGTAATCAACATCGGCGCAATCACAGAAACAGAAATGAAGGAAAAGAAGTTCCGTGTTGAAGACACACTCGCCGCTACCCGCGCAGCCCTCGAAGAAGGAATCGTTCCGGGCGGTGGAGTTGCACTGATTGAAGCCGCAGCAGCCCTCACTGACGAAGCAGCAGCAGGTCTTTCTGATGACGAAAAAGTCGGATTCAAGATTGTACGCCGTGCTCTCGAAGAACCGATCCGCCAGATTGCAGAAAATGCAGGAATTGACGGCGCAGTCGTTGCAGAAAAAGCAAAGAACGAAAAGAAGGGCATTGGATACAATGCGCGCACAGGAAAATGGGTTGACATGATGGAAGACGGAATCATCGACCCGGCAAAGGTAACCCGCTCAGCATTGCAGAACGCAGCTTCTGTAGCAGGAATGCTTTTGACAACAGAATGTGCAATCACAGACATCCCTGAACCACCGGCACCACAGGCAGCTGCACAGCCGGGCATGGGTGGTATGGACTACTAGTGAAGACTGAACGTCGAGTTTTTGTGATTAAGTGTCTTAAAAAAGGCTCCCGAATAAGTGTAAAACATAGCGCCGATTGAGCCTGTCGAAATCAAGCACAGATTAT
>CAVJKK010000034.1:1326-9444 GCA_963649855.1 Anaerovoracaceae bacterium | reverse complement strand
GACACAAAACTATAACAACATATTCACGACAAAGTTTTGCTTTTGGGATAGAATGTAAATCAGTATCGGTGACAGGCTTTTTCAAGAATTTTGAAAGAACTTGTATGATGTGAAAATTGTTAAAAAACAGCCGTAGTCGGGGTTCTGTCCACGAACGCGTCTTGAGCTTGTCTCAACCACGTGGCTCGTGGCAGGTTCCCGACGTAGGGCTGTTTTTAAACTGTTATCAGGAGAAAAATACAAATGTTATTAAGAAAATCACTTGGAATCATTTTCGCGGCGGCGGTTCTGCTCGGTTTTTCCGGCTGCGGCACGACCAGCGTAGAACGCATTGACGCTTCAACACAGACAGACCTGAGCGGCTACTGGAACGACACGGACGTACGCATTGTTGCAGAAAACCTCGTAAATCAGTGCGTGAACGCAAACGCGATTGCAGCCTTCAGTTATGGCAAGAAAAGAGAACCGGTCGTAATCCTCGGTACTTTCAGAAATCAGAGCGATGAACACCTGGACACATCAATCCTTTCAAAGAAATTTGAAATCGCACTCATCAACAGTGGCAAGGTAAACTTTGTTGCATCTTCAAGTGAACGCACGGAAGTCCGCGAAGAACGCAACGAACAGCAGGCCTACGCTTCAGAAAGCACGGCAAAGAGCCTCGCAAATGAAACAGGCGCAGACTTCATGCTGATCGGAGCAGTAAAGACAATCGTAGACAGCGCAGACGGCAAGTCAACAAGAACCTACTACGTAACAGCCGAACTCGTAGACATAGAAACTAACCGCAAACTCTGGGCAGGCGAAGACAGTTCAATCAAAAAAATGATAAAAACATCTAATTACAGATATTAACTTATGAAAAAGACGCTTTTTAGTATTGTTTTTGTGCTCGCTGTTCTTTCCGCTTTCGCCGGCGGCAAAAAGGATTCACTTTCTTTTGAACAGCTTGAAAAAAAGTATCCTTCTTCGCAGTACATCGTGGCACTGGGGCAGGGCGCAAACCTCGCAAATGCCCAGAGTTCAGCGAAAATGAGCATCTGTCAGACTCTTGGCGAAACGCTAAAAGGCGAATCGCTTGCAAGTCAGACTTCAAGAAGTGACGGCACGGATTCAAGTTCTCTCAAAATTGACGTAAACGAAACCGTGCTCTTTGAGCACATCACCGGAATCGAGCTCAAGGAAAACTGGCAGACGAACGGCGGCAAGGGCGACTGGATCTGCGTTGCGGTTCTGGACAGAAAACAGGCTTCATCATATTACGCAAAACTTGCAAAAGAAAACGACCTTAAAATCCTTGAACTTACGAATCAGGCGGACAAAAAGGGCGCGGGCTTTGAAAGTCTTGAACTGTACGAAAGTGCCGTTTCTATGGCTGAAGAAAATCAGTACAACCTCGACCTCCTGCTTGCACTGAACCAGTCGGCATACCGTCAGACCGTCATGCTCTACGGTAGCGTGCAGTCCCTCGAAACAAAACAGAAGAATCTTGCCTCAAAGCTAAAAGTCCTAGTAAAAATCGAAAACGACAGCGACGGAATGATTGCTTCTGCGTTTAAGGCTTCACTCTTAAAGCGCGGAATCTCCGTAGTGGAAGACAATGCAGATTACTTTATTGAAGGAACTGTGAATTTTGAGCCGGTTGATTCTCTTGACGGCAAAAACGTGTTCGTGCGCTACAGTCTGGACTGCCCGCTCACGGATTCTGCAAAAAACGTAATCAAACCGTACAACTTTTCCGGCAGGGAAGGGCATATCTCTCTGGCACAGGCAAAACAGCGGGCGTACGTAAAAATCGCCACAGAAATTACAAAATAAGCTGGATGTCGAGTTTTTGGCGGGAGGCTGTTTGAAGTTATGGCTAACCAGTCAGAACTTCATCTTGCGGCATTTTTATAAAAATCGTTTTAAAGAAATAAATCTTCTGTGTTTTTTTGCCGATAGTTTAGATATGCGTGCATATTCTTTATTGATTGGTTCTCTGTTTTTGTTTTCTTCGTGTGCGGCTTCTTCTCAGCCGACAAAATCAATTTATAAACTGCCTGAATCTCAAGCCCGGACTGTCGAAACTGCACCTGCCGGCGGCGTAATTGCCGGGGCGGAAAGCGGACTTTATCGTCTTACGGCTTCTAAAACTGCGATTCCTCTGTGGACTGAAGGCTGCGTAAAAAAAATCATTCAGACTGAAAATACACCTTCCCTTCAATCTGCAGAACAGACTGCACAGAACGATGTTTCTGCTGATTCTTCATCTCCGAACCGCTGGTATTTTTTAACCGGACGCGGAATCCTCACTTCAACCGACCTCAAGACTTTTGAATACCGCAACAATGGACTTCCGTTCTTAAAGATGAAAGAGGTAAACGGCGAACAGATTTCTTTCAGCGATAAAGTTGCACAGTTAAAAGACCTTGAAGTTCATCCTCAGAACCCGCAGATTCTCGTCACTTCAACAAAAGACAACGTTTACATAACTTACGACGGCGGACTCAACTGGAAAAATCTCCGCTCGATGAGCACTTCAACTTCGGGAATAAAAGCCGTGGCGGTGTGTTCAATCGAAGGTTCTCTCGTAGTTTTTGAATCTCACCCGATTTTCGGATTTTCCTACATTCTGCCAGAGAGCGCAAAGCCCGCATGGCGCGACTGCAACGGCGGATTTGAAAACATGAAAGGTCAGACTTACCCCGACGAAATTGCGGACATCTGCCCGGTCGTTACAAAAGCAGAAGACGGAACTGAAAACACGACGGTTTACATAAGCCAGACTTTTCTTCCGCGTCTTTATAAGTTCAACTGGCAGACAAAACGCGGAGAACTCCTTTACAGCGGCAAAGAACCAGCGGACACAATCGACGGTCTTTTCTGGGACGGAAACGAACTTCTATACACCCGCCCCGGCGAAATCGCAAGTTTTGACCCAGCTCTTCAGAATCTTGGAAAAGTTCCGCAGAGTTATTATGCATACAAGAACTATTTTGAAGCCCTCGCTCCGAACGATACTCTATACAGCGCGTGGATTCCAGACGACAAGAATCTTTCTGAAGGAATTTCCCTGAGTGAACTGTGGCTTTTGCGCCCGGAACTGTGCACGAACTCTTACGCTTCAAAGGCGCTCAACCGGCGTTCAATTTACTGTCCGGCAAATCACGTTGCGACGCAGGCAGGAATTGAAAAATATAAGAAAATCATCCTCGACAGCAAACTCGACAGCCTTGTAATCGACATGAAAGACGACTACGGACTTTTACGCTATGATGCAAAAGATCCGGTCGTCGTTGAAAAAGGCTATATTTCCAGGTATCACATAGATTTAGCGCACTTCGTTTCAGAAATGAAAAAGGCAAATATCTACCTTATTGCGCGTATCGTCGTTTTTAAGGACAAGAATTTAAGCCAGTACGGCGGCGGTAAATACGCCGTGTGGGACAAATCTACGAACCGCGCGTGGGTCGGCACAAAGGGAATGGAAGACGTGACTGACGAAGACGGCAACGTTACCGGTCAGAAGATGGCTTACTACGACGAAAACTGGGTAGACCCTTATTCCCCGGAAGTGTGGGATTACAACGTACGGATTGCAAAGGAACTTATTGCCGGCGGATTCGATGAAATTCAGTTTGACTACATCCGCTTTCCGACGGACGGACGCAACATGGCAAACGCAGTGTTCCGCTGGAGGGAAAAAGGCATGGACAAGGAATCTGCCCTGCTTTCTTACCTTGCATACGCCCGCAAGAACATTGACGCGCCGATTGGAATCGACATTTACGGCGCAAACGGCTGGTACCGCTCGGGAACGCGCACGGGTCAGGACGTTGAACAGCTTTCAGAATACGTTGACGTAATCTGCCCGATGTTCTATCCGAGCCACTTTGAACAGAACTTCCTGGACTATGCACCGGTTGCAGACCGTCCTTACAGAATCTACTACTACGGCACATACCGCAACACCGTAATCGGCAGAAATAAAATCATCATAAGACCGTGGGTTCAGGCGTTTTATTTAAACGTACGCTACGACCGCCAGTGGTACAACAAAGATTATGTTCAGAAAGAAATCTACGGAGTGCGCGACAGCGTCGGACGCGGTTACATGTACTGGAACAACATCGGACGTTATGACGACATCCTGCCCGACGTGGGAAATTCTTCTTACCCGGGAACTGCATACGAGGCTTCGGCAGAATTCAGAAAACCGGCGCTTGGAAGTTCAAAACTTCTCTATCCGGCGGAAATTCCTTCTCCGCAGGCACTTTTACGCGAATTACGCGAAGCAGATGAAGAAGTTGTAGAAAAAACATCACAGAAAAAAAGCTTGTTTCCTTCTATAACGGACATCAGAAAATTATGGCAGGCATACGAAGTTGACAAACACGAAATATAACCCCGACGAACCGGTCGCAGCCATCGCAACGGCACTTGCACCCGCCGCCCTCGGAATTGTCCGCGCGAGCGGAAAGGGCTGCATCGATTTAGTTTCAAAGATTTTTTCACGCCCGAAAGCCCTCACGGCAGCCCCGGGCAATTCAATTGTTTATGGCTGGATTCTTGACGGCTCGGGGGCAAAAATTGACGAAGTCTTAGTTTCCGTCTTCCGTGCTCCGAAGAGTTTTACGGGTGAAGACATGTGCGAAATTTCCTGCCACGGCGGAGTTTCTGTCGTAAATGCTGTTTTCCAGACGCTCCTAAAAAATGGTTTCCGTCAGGCAGAAAGAGGCGAATTCACCTTCCGCGCCTACATCAACGGCAAGGCGGATTTGACGAAAGCCGAAGCAGTACGCGAAATCATCGATTCAAAGACGACAGAAAGCCGCAGCCACGCAGCAGACAGACTGAGCGGTTCACTTTTTGCAGAAATCGATTCAATCAAAACCCTCGTAACCGACACTTTAGCCACAATCGAAGTTGACATCGAATATCCTGAAGACGAGGAAACAATCGCCGACAGCTTTAATCCTGCCGACCTCGAAAGCGCACGCAGCCGCTTAAAAGAACTCGTTTCATCATGGAAAAGCGAAAAAATCTATCAGGACGGGGCGAAAATCGTACTTGCCGGCAAGACAAACGCAGGAAAATCTTCGCTTTTTAACGCGCTTTTAAAGGAAGACCGTTCAATCGTGAGCGACATTGAAGGCACGACCCGCGACTGGATTGAAAGCTGGGTAAGTTTTGATGGAATTCCAGCCCGCCTTTTCGACACCGCAGGCTTGCGCCACACGGACGACGTAATCGAAGCAAAGGGCGTTGAACTTACACAGGAACTCGCCTCAGGTGCGGACATGGTTTTGTACCTCGTGGACTCGACAAAGGGCATGAGCGCAGAAGACAGGGAATTCCTTGAAAAAAATCAGCAGATTCCGCTCATCCTTGTCTTAAACAAAACAGATTTAATAGAAGAAAACGCTTTAAAAACGCTGGAAGCTTCACTTTCGCCGGCTATGGCAGAAAACACCGTGAAGATTTCTGCAAAAAAAGGGCTCGGAATCGGGACTTTGACCACAGCCGTAAAGAATCTGATTCTCGGGGACTCAGCGGTAAAAAGTGAAAAAACAGGGCTCGGTTCGGAACGGCAGAAACAGAGCGTTGAGCAGGCACTTGAGCGCGTTGAACATGCACTTCAGATTGCCACCGACGAATCTTACGGGCTGGACGCGGTAGTTCAGGATCTGGAAGACTGTCTCGACAGCCTTGGTGAAGTTACGGGTCAGGTTACTCCCGACGATGTTTTAGGTTCGATTTTCAGTCATTTTTGCGTCGGAAAGTAGGTGAGTGTCTGGTGTGTGTAGAGTGTGCGCCGGTTGAGCCTGTCGAAACCAAGCAGAATTGTACATTTTTGCAAAAACAGCACGTTATTTGCGTTTAATAATTGTGAGTGTTAGAATTAACCATTCTTTCAGAGAGGATTTTACATGGGAAAATCTACAGAAAAACTAAGTCATATATTAAAACCGCTGCTGGTCTCCGCAGTAATTGCTTTTGTTCCTGTTGCAGCGGGGGCGCAGGATGCAATCGATGTTGTCTACACGCAGATTGATCTTGCCTTTGTTGAACAGTCTTCAGAAAACGTTGCGAACATTCTTGAAAAATATTCATCGTCAAAAGATTATTCCTATTACGAATCTTACGTCCTCAAAAAAGCGCGTCAGGCGGTAATCGAAAACAAACTTGAGTTAGCACGGGATGCCACGCTCTCCGTAATCGACAACAACCTTGAAAATTTTGATGCAGTTGACCTTTATTCCTACATTGACCGCGCAATCTTAAACGAAGAAGCGGCACGCCAGGCAGAAGAAAACCGCCTCCGCCTCGAAGCAGAACGCCTTGCGGCAATCACTGAGCGCACAAAGACAAAGCTTGCAAAGTCTGAAACATATTCAAGCGTAAGCACGGCTTCGGGAACTTCAGTTTATCTGAGTCAGGACAAGTCTTTTTCGCACACGAACTGGAATGTTTCGGTCGGCATTGCTGACTTTCTCTATCAGATGGTTACAAAGCCTGAAAACTACACGAGTTTGAAATACGGTCTGTGCTTTAATGCGGACTTTTTCTATCAGACGGAAGAATATATAGCCGGCGGCAACATTTTTGCAGATTTTGAAATGCTCACGCTCGGCGACGGTGAACAGGAAATCCTCACGTCCGTAAAACTTATCCCGATGCTTGCCTTTCCGGGTTTCAGCAAAAATCTTTTCCTGAGGTTTGGTTTTGCTGCTCACGGTCTGAACGCAACTACTGAAGTTGAAACCGGCACGGTAGACACGTTCTTTACGCCTGCCTTCGGTCTCGGGCTGTTTAACATTCCTGTCGGAGGTTCTGCCCTCAACATGTATTATGACTATTATCTTGGTCATCTTGCCTATAAATCAATTCAGACAAGCATGGAAGCCGGTGCTTCAATCATGCTGCCTGTTGCCACAAACGAAAAAACAAAAATCGGATTTAAAATTGGCGTTATCGACACTTTGTTCGTAAAGGATGAAGGAATCGATAACCGCGCAAGAGGAATCATTTCTATTGGAGTTGGAAATGTTAAGAATTAAAAAATGTATTTTATCAATCTTAATGCTCTGCCTTTCTCTTGGAGTGCTTTGTGCACAGTCTGGAACGGCGGCACTGACCCAGCGCTACCTTGAAAAGGCGAATAGTCAGTACGAAAATGCCCAGTATTCAGATGCGTATAAAACGGTAAACGCTGTCCTCAAGCTGAACGAATCTTCCGGGATTCCTGCGAATGCGGCGATGATTGCAACTCAGATTTATGCAAAGCTGCTCGAACAGGTAAAAAAGAACCGCGACTACGCAAAGTTTGCAGAAATCACGGCTAACCTCGAAAAATATCCGTCGATTGCGGATTCTTCAACCCAGCAGCTCGTAAAGGAAATTTATGCCCAGCAGGAAAAGGAACTGCAGGACAAAAAAGAGGCGGCAGAAAAGGCTGAACGCGACGAACAGAGGGCGATGTATCAGGCACAGCTTGAAGAACTCGGAAAAAGTCAGACTACGTTTATGGACGCGATTCAGAAGAACAACGAATCTCTGCAGACTTCCCTTGAAAATATTTCTGAAGCGACAAAGCAGAGTGCAAAATCTAACCACATGGTTTTGATTGCAATTTTAGGAATTCTTGTTGCGCTCGTGCTCGTGTTCATCGTCGTTGTTTTGATTGTACGCGCGGTTGCAAAGGCAAGCATGAGACAGTCAATGCAGTTTGAAGAAACGCTGAAGCTCGTTCAGGGAATGACGCAGCAGAACAACCAGATTCTTCTCGGCAACGTAACGGAACTTCAGGGCTTAAGCGGTCCGGGATTGCGTTCTGCCGGTTCAAGCCGCTGGGGTGTAGACGCGCTTCCTGCTCCTGAAATGACGGACGAAGAAAAAGAAGAACTTAAACTCCTTGCAATCAAGTGTGAAGAACTCGGTTCAAAAATCGATGCAATCACACGCAGAAAGAACAATTCTAAAAACATCAGTGAACTTGTTTACAAACTTTCAATCGCGCTCGGCTTAAATCAGAATACTTCGATGATTTATTTCTGTGCGGCGATGGTTTACGATGTAGGCTTCCTTTCTGTGCCGGAAGAAATCCTCGATTCACCGTCTTTGACCGACGAACAG
>CAVJKK010000034.1:0-1316 GCA_963649855.1 Anaerovoracaceae bacterium | reverse complement strand
TGCTCAAGCAGCATGTTTCCAGCAGCGCAGAACATTTCGACTTTGTTCCTGAAAAATATAAGAACATTTTTGAAGATGCGGCACATTCTCACCACGAAAACGAAGACGGTTCGGGTTATCCGGACGGAATCAAGGGGGATGAAATTCCGCAGGTTGCAAAAATCATCCACGTTGTAGAAAGTTACATCTCTTTAATCAGCCGCAGAAATTATCGTCAGATTAAAGATAAAGAAACGGCTATCGAAGAACTGCTTTCTAAGACGAGCATGTACGATGAAGCGGTTGTAAAAGCTCTGGATTCGATTGTTTAAGTTTCTGTTTTAACTTCCTAAACATTCAATTTTTGGATATTATTAACGGGTTGTCTGAAAGACGCGGTTCGTGCGTTTCGGGCAACCCATTTTTTATTGCGGGAGATTTTTATGTGCGGAATTGTCGGCTATGTAGGCGCAAAAAATGCAGCACCAGTTCTTATAAACGGACTTAGAAAACTTGAATATCGCGGATACGATTCGTCTGGAATTGCAGTTCTGTCTGACGATGCAGATGAAATCGTCGTAAAAAAGGCGAAAGGCGCAATCAAATTCCTCGTTGAAAAAATCACTGACGAAGTTGTAAAAAAATCAAAAGAAGAAAGCGAAGAAGCTTTTGAAAAGAAATATTCTGCCCTGATTCAGAAAACCGGAAAAATCGTAAAAGGCACAATTGGAATTGGACACACGCGCTGGGCAACTCACGGAGAGCCGAGCGACTTGAACGCGCATCCGCACACAAACGTAAGCGGAACGATTGCCGTCGTTCACAATGGAATCATCGAAAATTATGCAAAACTCAAAAACTGGCTGCAGAGTCAGGGAGTCGTGTTTAAAAGCCAGACGGATACGGAAGTCCTGGCTCACCTTATCAACTATTACTACGAAGAACAGAAAGATTTGCTGAAGGCGGTTCAGTCAACGCTCAAAAAGGTTGAAGGAAGCTACGCGCTCGGCGTTGTGTGCAGAAACTACCCGGACAGAATTATTGCCGCAAGAAAGGAAAGCCCGCTCATTGTGGGAGTTGGCAACGGTGAAAATTTCATTGCAAGCGACGTGCCGGCAGTGCTCGAACACACCCGCGAAGTTTACTATCTTGAACAGAAAGAAATTGCCGTTCTGTACGCAGACCATGTTGACCTTTACAACGAAGACGGCGAAAAAGTCATCCGCCCGACAAGCCACGTTGACTGGGACATGGCAGCTGCCGAAAAAGACGGATATGCGCACTTCATGCTCAAGGAAATTCACGAGCAGCCGAAAGCTTTTACGGATACCCTGCGC
>CAVJKK010000033.1:0-9655 GCA_963649855.1 Anaerovoracaceae bacterium | reverse complement strand
TCTGATAGCCGTCTCCGGCGAGAAGGTTATCCACGTCCATCACGCCCTGATAGTACCGCGCCCGCTTTGCAAGGTCTAATTACGAAAGTTGGTGCCACGGATGGCACTAAAGACTGAAAACCCGCAAGAAATGTGCACGACGTTCTGTCGTGCGCATTTCTTGGACCGCGACAGGAGGTCGCGCACACATTTTCTTGATTTTTCTCCAGATTCACTTTAAAACAAAAAAGCACCTTCTTTATCGAAAGTGCTTTCTATAGCGGGGGCAGGACTCGCCGTTCCCGTCGCAGACCTCCTGTCTGCTCCTTCCACGGCGCCTACGCTCTCTGCCGGCGGCATCCTTGCCACCTCTTCCTCCCTGTTCGGTCGGCGTTCGCTCCGTTTCGAGTCTTGCCCAAATTCAGTTTAAAATAAAAAGACTTCAGCCCGAAAACTGAAGTTTTATCTTTTAGCGGGGGCAGGACTCGAACCTGCGGCCTCCGGGTTATGAGCCCGACGAGCTGCCAACTGCTCTACCCCGCGTCGTAATGTGCGCTTATATTAAAATTAATATCGTTTTATGTCAACACCTGTCTCACTCACCGTGTTGTACTTATACCAGATTCTGCACTCAAGTATCGCAAACAGAATGGCGATTATTGCAAACCAGTAAAATCCGTTTTTGAATCCGGCGAAAAAGTTGTAGACTCCGTGCAGCAGAACTGCCCACACAAACGGCATGACGTTTTTCTGCTTTCTTTTAAAAGCCCACAGATAAAGTCCGCTCAGACCCGCGCAGAACGTGTGAATCACGACGCTCGTAAAGGCACGCGCAACCAGAAGGTTTATCAGCGCCCTGCTGCCAAAAGGTTCAAAAGCGCCGTTTATTTTTGTAACTACGTAAATCACCGACTCAAAACTTCCGAGCGTCAGCCCGGCGAGGAGCGCACATGTAAAATACGCCCCAAGATTCAGTTTTTTCGACGGCATGACGGACATAAAAAGCATCTTGAACGATTCTTCCACGAGTCCGTTGAAAATCACCGCCGTCACGAGCAGGTTTACGACCGTGTTCGCCTTGAAAATCGGCAGTTTTAAAATAAAATACTGGACAATTCCCGTCGGAATCACCGTCACCAGCCCGACAACGCAGGCAAACAGCGCATAACGCAGTTTCTGACCTTTCACTAAAATCACAATCAGCAGAAAAGCAGTCACAAGAGGCAAAAAACTAAGGCCGAAAAGCGCAAAAATGTTCATAAAAAAAGAATAATATTTTTAATCTGTTCTATCAACGAGATTTTTCTGTTTGTTTTTGTCCTGGAGCTTCCCCGGAGCATACGCTCCGGGTCGGGCTTTGCGGGGTTACGGCTTTCGCCTTCATTGCTGCGCAACGCGCTGCGCGCGCCCCTCCAATCCCTAAGCCGTTTAAATCGCTTTCAATGCGTTTGAAATGTCTTCCATTAGATCGTCAACATTTTCAAGACCAATTGAAAGTCTTATCAAATCAGACGGAACTCCCGCTGCAACCAGTTCTTCTTCGCTTAACTGGCGGTGCGTTGAACTTGCAGGGTGCAGGCAGCAGGTTCTTGCGTCAGCAACATGTGTTGCAATCATTCCGAGCTTAAGACCAGCCATAAACTTTTCTGCACTGGCTCTTCCGCCTTTTACCCCGAAACTGATTACGCCGCAGGTTCCGTTCGGCATGTATTTCTTTGCGCGTTCATAATATTTGTTGCCCGGAAGTCCCGGATAATTTACCCACGCAATTTTTTCATTTTTTTCAAGGAATTCGGCAATTTTCTGCGCGTTCCTGCAGTGTCTTTCCATTCTTACCGGCAGGGTTTCGAGTCCGAGGTTGAGCATAAAAGCATTCATCGGCGACTGAACCATTCCAAAGTCCCTCATCAGCTGAGCCGTCGCCTTCGTAATGAATGCGCCTGCATTGCCAAAGCGTTCTGCGTATGTGATTCCGTGGTAACTTTCGTCAGGAGTGCACAGTCCCGGGAATTTGTCTGCGTGAGACATCCAGTCAAACTGTCCGTGGTCAACAATTACGCCGCCAACGGTTGCATCGTGTCCGTCCATATATTTTGTCGTCGAATGAATGACGATGTCAGCCCCAAATTCAAACGGACGGCAGTTTACCGGGGTTGCAAAAGTGTTGTCCACGATGAGCGGAACTCCGTGTGCGTGTGCAGCCTTTGCAAAGCGTTCAATGTCAAAAACAATGAGGGCAGGGTTTGCGATTGTTTCACCGAAGACTGCCTTTGTGTTCGGTTTAAAAGCGGCTTCAAGTTCTTTGTCGGAACAGTCCGGGTCAACGAATGTAAAATCAACTCCCATCTTGCGCATCGTCACGTTAAAAAGGTTGAACGTTCCGCCGTAAATCGTGGAAGAAACTACAACGTGATCTCCCGCATTTGCAAGGTTAAAAACCGAAAGAAAACTTGCCGCCTGTCCTGAGCCCGTGAGCATTGCAGCAGTTCCGCCTTCGAGGGCAGCAATCTTTGCAGCAACCATGTCGCAGGTCGGATTCTGCAGGCGTGAATAAAAATAACCGCTTGCTTCAAGGTCGAAAAGTTTGCCCATGGCTTCGCTTGTGTCGTACTTGAAAGTTGTGCTCTGAATGATTGGAATCATGCGGGGTTCGCCGTTTTTCGGTTCATACCCTGAATGAAGACATTTTGTTTCGATTTTCATTTTCTTCTCCCATTGCAACGCTCCAGCCCGATGAGCTGCAGCCTGACAAATTATTTTTCAACCTTACCAAATTGCACGGACGCGGTCAAATAAAATTGCACTTTCAAAATCAATTCTTTATAATTTTCCTCATGGCGATTTTTCATTTCTGCGCCTTTTGAGGAGTCCTGATATGTACATGGAATCAGAAGTTATCGACTACGTAAACGAAGAAGACGTTAAATTTATCCGTCTTGCTTACTTTGATCTTTCGGGCAAACAGCGCAATGTTTCCATCATGGCGGGAGAATTACCGCGCGCCTTTGAAGAAGGCATTTCTTTTGACGCTTCTGCGATTCCGGGATTTCAGGATTCAAACGCTTCTGACCTTTTCCTTCACCCTGATCCTTCAACCCTTTCCCTCATTCCGTGGAGACCTTCTACCGGCAAAGTTGTCCGCATGTTCTGCGACATCAAATATCCTGACGGAACTCCCTACGAAAAAGACTGCCGCTACATCTTAAAGCAGGCTGTAAAAAAAGCGAAAGAAGAATACGGACTTGAATTCAAATTCGGCACTGAATTCGAATTCTACCTTTTTAAACTTGACGAAAACGGCAGAAATACAAAGATTCCTTTTGACAACGCCGGCTACATGGACATCGCTCCGGAAGACAAGGGCGAAAATATCCGCCGCGAAATCGACTTTACGCTCGAACAGATGGGAATTACGCCGGAATACAGCCACCACGAAGAAGGACCGGGACAGAACGAAATCGACTTCCGTGCTTCCGACGCTCAGAGTGCTGCCGACAACGCCGCAACTTTCAAGTGGATTGTACGCACAAAGGCTGCTTCCAACGGTCTGTATGCAGATTTTTCACCAAAGCCGCTCGCCGTTTATCCTGGCAACGGAATGCACATCAACATTTCAACAAACAAAAACGAAAAAATGAACGCAGTAATGGGCGGAATTCTGGCTCACCTTGCAGAAATTACATATTACTTAAACCCGACGGAAGAATCTTATTCCCGCATCGGTCAGTCTAAGGCGCCGAAGTTTGTATGCTGGGGAAAACAGAACCGTTCATGCGCAATTCGCGTTCCTTCAAAGCACCCGGATTCAAGAATCCAGATTCGTTCTTCAGACAGCGAATGTAACATCTTTATCGCGTTTACGCTTTTAATTTACGCAGCCCTCGACGGAATCGACAAGAATCTGACGCCGGGCACACCTGTTGAAGAAAATCTTTTCCAGTCCTACAAGGAAGACAGCAAAGACTACGCAGAACGCACGAAAGACTTTAAGACTATTCCGTTGAGTTTGAGCGAAGCACGCCGCATTGCTGAAAACAGTGATTTTGTAAAAAAGTACATCAACTTTTAGCCCGCGCCCGACACCCGTTTTTAGCAAGGATTTTTTATGGCATCAGATACACACAGTGTTCTAGTTGTAACAAAAGACATAAAAACTTCGACCCTCATAAGTGCAATGCTTGTTCCGCCGCTTTTTGACGTAATTCTGGCGGAAGATTTCAACGAAGCGCGCAGGCTTTGTGCAGAACGCGTGTTCAACATTGTAATCGTTGATTTTGCAGACGGTGAAGGCACGGATTTTGCGGTTGATATTTCGTCTTATACAAGCACGATTCTTCTTCTTGCGCCGACGCAGTTTTTTGATCAGATAAGCTACAAGGTTGAACCTTACGGAATCCTCACGATTACTTCCCCGTTCGACCAGTTCTACTTTTACAACATGATAAAAATTGCGATTGCCGTTCAGTACAAGGTGCAGGTTCTTTCGAGTCAGACAATCAAATTGAAGGAAAAAATGGAAGAAATCCGCCTTGTAAACCGCGCAAAAATGCTTTTAATGCAGAATCAGGGCATGACCGAGCAGGGAGCGCACAGATTTCTGGAAAAACAGGCGATGGATCGCAGCATGAAAAGAATCGCAGTCGCAAATGAAATCATAAAGCAGTACAGTTAGATTCTTTTTCAATCAGTTCGAGGACTTCTTCCTTGTGGAGAGGCACGTTTTTTTCGTAGGCGAGACGATTTTCTTCAATTTCTTCAAAAGTCCAGAGACGACCTTTGTTCATTCCCGGGCACTCTCCGGCACATTCTTCCCAGCTTTCTCTTGATTCAACCATCCAGCTCCAGAAAGGCCACGTTGAACACTGAACCGGACGCGCTTCATAGCAGGAACAGCCGCTCTGCCACAGAATGCAGTCGTAGTTTCTCTGTTCTTTGAGGGCGAGAACCTGAGTTCCGTAGTAATAATTTGCCCAGCGGCAGTATTCGTCAACAAAATCTTTTATTGAAAGTTTTTTGTAAGCGCACAGTGCAAGCAGGTCGCGTTTTGAAAGATAGACGAAGCCCGGAGAATGACCGCAGCAAAATGAGCAGCGCTGGCATCCGAAGTGCAGACCGTCTTTATAAAACGGTTCTTTTTTTGTTTGGGAAGGATTTTCTGACTGTTCCGGCATAGGACACTATTCTTCTTTTTGTTCAGCCAGGAATCCGTCGATTGCGAGGTTCAGGCTTGATTTTATGTCTTCCGTCTCTGCGTTGTGCAGCACTGACATCTTGAAAACTGATTCAACGATTAAGCCGAAAATCAGATCATTTGCAGCCTTTACGCTGAATTTTTTGAATTCACCGTTTTTCTGACCGCGTACGATTATCATGCTCAAAAGGTGCTTTATGCGGATTGTGCGGCGGAGAACACGCTCGTAAACGTTGTCGCCCGTCTTATAAAGTCCCGTCAGATACGGCACGAGGATTTCAAAAAGCGTTTTGTTTTCTACACAGGCGTCGATCGCGTCAGTCGTAATTCTTCTCAAACAGTCTTCCGCGCTGATTGAATGGTCTTTTATGATTTTTAAGAGTTTTACTTCGATGTCGGAAGAAAGCTGCTTTATGCTGAAATTGAAGATTTCGTGCTTGCTGCTGAAGTAGATGTAAAGCGTCGTGCGCGTAATTCCACAGGCGTCGGCAATTTTCTGAAACGTAACGTCTTCATAACCGTCACGGCAAAAAAGTTCCATCGCTTTTTCGAGAATTTCCCTTTTGCGTTTATCGTGTTCAACAACAATTGCCATTAAAAGTATTCCTTGCCCTGCAGGCGTGAGTGAGCGCGTGAATCTGAGCGTTCTGATTTGTGATTTCTGGAAGTGTATGATTTAGCGGGTCTGTGGTCTCTGCGCTGCTTTTCTTTTTCAGTTCCGTCGTACATGTAGAAAGTTGTGTCCAGATTGCCGGATTTTATGCTTTTCAAGGTTGAAGCATAACGTCCAACGCTTTCCTGAAATTCCTTATGCGCCGTGATTACGCCAATCTGCCAGCCCTTAAAGTCCGTAAAAAGACTTTTCATGCCTGAATAAAGTTCAGCCGCCTGTGCTTCGTCGCCGAGACGTTCACCATACGGAGGATTGCAGATAATCATTCCGTTTTCGTAAGGAGCTTCAATGTCCTTAAAATCGCTCACCTGAAAATCCGGGCGCCAGAGGTGAGAATCAACTCCGATTGCCTTCAATGCACGACCTGCCATAACGCACGCGTGTTCAGCATTCAGACGCGCCCTTTCAACTGCAGAAGGGTCGATGTCAGTTCCAGTGATGCGGACTTCAACGTCAGTGCGGATTTTTGCCGCTTCAGCATTTTTAATTTCAATTGCACGCTGTTTATTGAAAATCGGAAGATTTTCGAGCGCAAAACGACGTCCGAGCCCGGGAGCAACGTTAAAAGCGTACAAAGTTGCTTCGATCGGGAGAGTGCCTGAACCGCAGAAAGGGTCATGAAGCGGGATTTTGCGTTTCCACATCATCATCTGCAAGAGAACGGCAGCAGTAGTTTCGCGCAAGGGAGCAACACCGCCGTCAGACCGGTAGCCACGCTTGTGCAGTGGAAGACCGCTCAAATCAAGAAGGATTAACGCTTCGTCGTTGTCAAGGTAAACGCGCACGTCACTCTGTTCGCCGGTTTCCGGGAGAGAAGACATGTTCCACCTGTCGCCGAGTTTTTTATAGATAGCCTTTTGAACCATTCCCTGAACCGAATGTTCAGAATTCAGCCTGGATTTGAAGCTGCGGACTTTATCAACAGTAACTTTCGTGTCTTTCTTAAAAAAATCCTGCCAGTTTACGGAATAAACTCCGTCAAAAAGCTGGTCAAAATCTTCAGCTCTGTAGCGGGCCATCAGAAGATAAACGCGATCGGCAGTACGCAGACAAAGATTAGAGCGGAACAGCGCATCATCGTCGCCTTCAAACAGAACACGTCCCGGACCATTGCCAGAAAGTTTATAGCCCAGAAGCTTAATTTCGTTCCCCAAAACCTTTTCCGCGCCCACAGCGCACAATGCAACTAAAGTATTCATTAACTTGACATTTTAACATTAAATGTCATTGTGCTCAACATGAGGAAAAAATTGAGATTTCATGAGATATAGTTAATGCGTAGCGCGGTGCTTATCAAATCGTAAAGATTTTCTTCTATATAGAACTACTTGAACAGAACGGGGGAAAAATTATAAACTTGCTTTATGACTAAATCAGATTTAATCAGCGAATTTGTTGCGCCGGAAATTATTGACGCCGTTCAGGAAATCCAGAGTGCGACTGAGCCTTCTAAAATAAATTCACTTGCCGTTAAAATTGCCGGTCTTTTTAATGCGGAAAAAGTTTTTCCTCAGATTCTTGCGGGCAGCGACGATTCCAAGCTCATTTCTTCCTTCAAGAAAAATCTCACGCTTTTGATCCAGAAGACGTGGGTTGAAAAAGACGACGAGACCGTAAAAGAGCAGGTTCTGTACAATCTTGAGCAGTTCTGCGCCTACGTTGAAGACGGCAAATACGCTGATGAATACAGACGTTTTTCTCACATTCTGACGGACGTCGTTTACCTGATGTTCGGTTCTACTTCTAAAGAACCGGTTTTTGAAGAATATTCCCTGCGAATTGACCCGGAATTCGGTGTTTTCTGGTGGTATGTTTCAAGCCTGCCGGAAGTTGCAGATTTTTCAAACGAAAAGAGCCGTGCACTTCTTCTGCTCGGCATGTATTTTCTTGCAAATTACTGAAAAATGGATATTGATTCTATCTGCCGGAAATTAAAGAACGCTTCTGAAACTCTTGCGCTGCAGACTGCGGAACAGAAAAACGAAGCCCTGCAATGTGTCGCTTCTGCCATTCAGAAAAATCGTTCTGAAATCCTTAAAGCAAACGGACTTGATGTTCAGAATGCACGTTCAAAAGGCATGAGCGAAAGTCTTGTTGAGCGTCTTGCCCTTGATGACAAAAAAATCGATTCAATTTTAGCTTCTTTTGAGCAGATTATCAGTCAGACTGACCCTGTCGGCGAAGAAACTGCTGGCTGGAAGACGTCTTCCGGCATGACAATCCGTCAGGTGCGCGTGCCGCTCGGGGTTGTTGCCATTATTTACGAAAGCCGCCCGAACGTTACTGCCGATGCTTTTTCTCTTGCCTACAAAAGCGGAAATTCAATTCTTCTGCGCGGTTCTTCTTCTGCAGTCAATTCAAATCTTGCGCTTGTAAAGGCGATTAAGGAAGGTCTTGCAGCTTCTGAAAACGGGGTAGTTGATTCGATTGAACTTGCTCCGTGCAAAAGTCATGACGAAGTTGAACAGATTCTGACTGCTACCGGAAAAATTGATGTTGCCCTGCCACGCGGTGGAGCAAAACTCATAAATACGGTTGTGCAGACTGCGAAAATCCCTGTGATTCAGACTGGAGCCGGCGTGTGCCATCTTTACGTTGACGAATCTGCTGATTTGCAGATGGCTCTCGATATTGCGTGGAATGCAAAGACCCAGCGTCCGGGTGCCTGCAACGCGATTGAAACGATTTTAGTAAACGAAAAAATTGCAGAAAAGTTTGTTCCGATGCTGACAGAGAAGTTTGCTCAAAAAGTTGAACTGAGGATGGATTCACAAGCCTTAGAAATTGCCCGGAAGATAGCGGTTACCTCCGCAAAAATAAAGCCCGCAACGGAGGATGATTTTGGATATGAGTTCCTGGACTTTATCTGTTCGGTAAAATGCGTTTGTTCAACGGAAGAAGCGATTAATTTTATAAACGCGCACAACACAAAACATTCAGAATGTATCGTAACAAACGACCGTGCAAATGCACGGATTTTTCAGGCAAAGGTTGATGCAGCCTGCGTCTACGTGAATGCAAGTACAAGATTCACTGACGGTGGCGAATTCGGCTTTGGTGCAGAACTTGGAATCAGCACGCAGAAACTTCACGCACGCGGACCGATGGGCATAAAAGCCCTCACAACCACAAAATACTTAATCGACGGCGACGGTCAGATACGCTAAACTTCTTTTATGAAAATCTACCCTGCAAAGTCTTTTGACATTCCCGACATCATGAAAATTGAGCACGCAGCGTTTATTCCCGAAATTCAGGAAAAGCAGAAAACTTTTGAAGAGCGGCTCAACACTTTTCCGGAAGGTTTTTTCGTACTTGCGGACAATTCTGCGGAAACTGTTTTGCAGAACGGCAAACCCCTGATTGCCGGATATTTTACAAGCGAAATCTGGAATTCCCTTCCTCAAGATGATGATGTTTTTACCCTCGGACACAGTGCTTCGCATTTTCACGACAAAAACGGACCTGTTCTTTATTTTTCTTCGTTTGCGCTTTTGCCGGCGTGGCAGGGGAAAGGTCTTTCAGAGAAGTTTTTGACGGATTGTCTCGCCAGCGTGTGTGGTGCTTTTACAAACATTAAAAAAATTGCCCTGCTGGTAAATGATGAATGGCAGGGCGCAAGGCACGTTTACGAAAAACTTGGATTTACCGAAATAAGAAGAATCAAAGGCTTTTTTTCGTCACTCAAAACACAGAGTTCCGATGGAATCGTAATGACGAAAGACGTGAGATAAAGACAGTTGATTGCAAGACGCGCACAAAGTGCGCCGCCCCGCCAATTTTCCTACATTGTCTTGACGATTGTGTAAATG
>CAVJKK010000032.1:0-9669 GCA_963649855.1 Anaerovoracaceae bacterium | reverse complement strand
CATCAAACAGAGGAGGCAAGTATGCCAAGCTCTGTTTGTGCCGGCTCTTCCCTACGCCTTTTTTGACAATTTAAACAGCAATTCAAAAACTCGACATTCAGACCAGTTAATTAAAGAGATGCCGAAAGACGACATCCCTCGTTTTTCTGTTTTTTTATTCAGCAGTGTTTTCTGTTGAATCTGTTGCAGATGGCTCTGCCGCAGGTTCGGCTGGTTCGGTTTCGCCGTATCTTTCTTCCATCATGCGCATCATGCTTTTGATTGATTCGGCATCTTTTGATTCCGGAGCAGCATCATACGATTTCTGGAAATAATCTTTTACTTTTGCGTAATCTGTTTCTCCGCTTACTGCATACAGATAACCCGCCGTGTAGTAAGCCATCTGTTTCTGTTCTGCGGAAAGATATTTGCTTGTTGCAACCCTTGCAAATTCTTCACTTGCAGAGAGCGCATCCTGATCAAGATAATGCTGGAGTGCCTTTGCGTTTGCGATTGCAATTACGTGCATGCCAACCATTCCGGTCTTGTCTTTTTTGTCCAGTTTTACGTATTCCTGGCTGAACGGAGTAAGAAGGCTACGAAGCTGCGGGTCTGTAAGTTCAAAAAGTCTGTTGATTGCGGCAAGTCTGTCTTCCGTCTTTCCCGTGCGGGCAGAAGCAAGCGTATTTTCGTAAACTGCGAGGTCGTCTTCAAGCTTGTTGTATTCAATGAAGAACTCGCCTGAATTCTGTGGTTCTTTGTCAAAGAGCATTTCCCACATTACGTAGCCTTCTTTTGTAAGAAGATAGAATGAAGGAGTCGCCTGAACGTTGTAAATTCCCGCATCGCGCATGTTTTCTTCGAGTTTCTGCCAGATTGCAGCGGCTTCAGCCTTTTCTTCTTCCGAAGCATCCGGTTCAGCTACAGCAGCTTCCTGCAAAGCAACTGAAAAATCGAGATTTACAAGAACATAGTCTTTTGTCATCTCATCTTTAAAATCGCTCGTGTTAAAGATGTTTTTCTTGAGCCTTGCACTTGAAGCATCCTGATCATCGCCTGAAAAAAGCAGGAAGATTTTTTTGTTTTCTTTCTGTGCGGCAGCCTTTCCGTCAATCAGGTTGTCAATCCAGTCCGAAGAATCAATATTTTCTGCCGGTTTGCGCGTCTGAACCTTTTCGTTCTTTGAACATCCGGCAAAAAGTACGGCGGCAAAAAGCGCAGCCGCGAGTGTTTTTACGATTTTTTTCATTTTGTTTTCCTGTTTATTCCGTTAGTTAAAGTATCTTACGCCGGCAGCAAAGATGTTCTGACAGCTGTTTGCGTCTTTATTCTGGGCAATGTTTTTAATCAGATCACTGCTGTATCCGCCGATTCCAACCGTACGCTCTGAATGTCCCATTTTTCCGAGAACGTGGCCGTCCGGGCTCGTAAGACCTTCAATTGCGTATGCCGAACCGTTCGGGTTGTCCGGTTCTGTAAGTGCAGGAACTCCATTTTCGTCGCAGTACTGCGTGAATACCTGTCCGTTTCTGAACATCTTTTCTGCAAGTGCTTCCGACATGATGATTCTTCCTTCGCCGTGACTTACAGGAACGTAGTGCGGGCGTGAATCAAGAACAGAAGCGTCGAGCGCCCACGGAGAAGCTGCGCTAACCATGGTCGTACGTACAACGCGGCTGATATGGCGGTGAATGTTGTTGTAAGTGAGCGTCGGGTTTTCAGCCGAAGGTTCAACAATCTTACCAAACGGAACAAGTCCCGTCTTAATCAGCGCCTGGAAACCGTTACAGATACCAAGAATCAGACCGTTTTTCTGTTCAAGGTGATTTGTAATTGCCTGAGCGATGTTTGCTTCGCGGATGACGTTTGCAATGAATTTTCCTGAACCGTCCGGTTCATCTCCAGCAGAGAAACCACCGGCAAATGCGATAATCTGCGCCTGTTCAATCTCTTTTTGAAGTCCCTTGAGAGATTCTTCAAGATCCTGCGGAGTCCTGTTGCGGAAAACAAAAATCTTAGAATCTGCACCGGCAAGGTTGAAGGCACGAGCCATGTCAAATTCGCAGTTTGTGCCCGGAAATACAGGAACGATTACACGCGGTTTAGACTTTGACTTGTCAAGAACGGTAAAACTTCCAGCCTTTGAGCGTGCTTCTTCAAGCGAAGCGTGTTTCTCTGTTGCCCATGCAGGCATGCTTTCTGGCGCTTTTACCGAAGAAACCGGCGGGAACACCTTTGCGAGCGGTTTTTCCCATGCGCTGTAAAGTTCTTCAAGTGAAATTTCCGTCAAAGGAAGAGCGTTCAAACCTTCCATCATTAAGGAAACAATCGGGTCTTTCTGAGTGTTTCCGATTCTGAATACGGTTGAATTTACAAATCCGTTGTCTTCAAATTTTTCGTCTTCCGTTTCTACGATGATTGAACCATAAAGTGGCGTGAACAAATCTGCAATCGTGTTGTTTACGTTTCTGTGGAAGCCGAGAGCTGTCGCACTCGAAGGAATCTGCGTCAACTGAACGCCGACTTTATTTCCGAACGACATTTTTACGACTGCTTCTGCAATTCCACCCGCACCAACCGGGTACATCGCCTTGATTTTACCGGCTTTGTTTGCTTCGTAGAGAGCGTCAGAATTCTTTTTGAAAGTATCCCAGTCAGGAGCAAGTTCGGCAGAGTAAGTAACCTGAACAAGGTAAACGAAATCTCCGCCTTCCTTAAATGAACCCGACTGAACGTTTTTTGCCTCGTCGTGTGCAACTGCAAAAGAAACGAGCGTGTGCGGAACGTTCATTTTTTCAAAAGTTCCGGACATCGAATCTTTACCGCCGATTGAAGCACAGCCCATTTCCCGCTGGGCATCAACCGAGCCTAAAAGTGCTGCCGTCGGATAGCCCCATGATTTTGCGTCAACAGTGCGTCCGAAGAATTCCTGATAAGACATGCGGCTTGTAGTTGCCTTTCCGCCGATACAGGTGATTTTTGCAAGGGAAGAAAGAACAGCCGTCTGAGCGCCGTGCCACGGAGACCATTCAGCAACACGCGGGTCATAGCCGTAAGACATAAGGCTGACTGTAGAAGTTTCACGCGGAGAGATTACCGGGATTTTTGCAGACATTGCACATTCCGGAGTGCCCTGATATTTTCCGCCGAACGGGAACAATACAGTTGAAGAACCGATTGAACCGTCAAAGCGTTCCTGCAGACCGCGCTGAGAACAGCAGGCAAGGTCAGAAATGTCAGCGATGAATGCGTTTTTAATCTGTTCAGAAGTCGGAGAACATTCGCCGCTTTCGCCCGTAGCAGAAGCACAGTTTCCAAGTGCCTTCTTTACGCTTTCAAGAGGCTGAACAAGCGGAGATTCCTTATTTTCTGCAGGACTTTCAATCTGAGCCTTTGCATAATGCGGAGCGCCGGCAGAATCGAGGAAGGAACGGTCAATGTCAACAATCGTCTTGCCGCGCCATTTCATCGTGAGTTTATTTTTATCTGTTACAGCTGCAACAACAACCGCATTCAAGTTTTCTTCATTACAGAATTTAATGAACTTTTCAACATCGCCAGCTCTTACAACAACAGCCATTCTTTCCTGGCTTTCTGAAATTGCAAGTTCAGTTCCATTCAGACCTTCATATTTTTTAGGAACGGCATCAAGGTTGATGTCGAGTCCCGGAGCAAGTTCGCCTACGGCAACAGAAACACCGCCCGCACCAAAGTCGTTTGAACGGCGGATCATGTGGCTTACTTCAGGATTTCTGAAAAGACGCTGAATCTTTCTTTCTTCAACGGCATTACCTTTCTGAACTTCGGCAGCGGCAGTCGTTACGGATTTTTCAGTGTGAACTTTAGAAGAACCCGTTGCACCACCGATACCGTCGCGACCAGTTCCACCGCCAAGAAGAATGATGATGTCGCCGGCTTCAGGAGTTTCGCGCATTACGGTTGAATAAGGACTTGCAGCAATAACGGCACCAAGTTCCATTCTTTTTGCAACAAATCCCGGATGATAGAATTCAGTTACCTGTCCGGTTGTAAGACCAATCTGGTTTCCGTAAGAAGAGAAGCCCTGGGCAGCTTCGCGGCAGAGTTTCAGCTGCGGAAGTTTTCCGTGCAGGGTTTCGTTCATCGGGACAGTCGGGTCACCTGCGCCGGTTACGCGCATTGACTGATAAACCCAGCTTCTTCCGGAAAGAGGATCGCGGATTGCACCGCCGATACAGGTTGCAGCGCCACCGAAAGGTTCAATTTCTGTCGGGTGGTTGTGAGTTTCATTCTTGAACTGCAAGAGCCACTGTTCAACTTCGTCTTTTCCCTCAGGATAAGGATTTCCGTCTTTGTCCGTCGTGTAGTGAACGTCAATGAAGATAGAACATGCGTTGTTTTCTTCAGAAACTTCCATATCGTCGAGCATTCCGTGCTTACGAAGATATTTTCCGCCGATTGTAGCCATATCCATCAAAGTCAGAGGCTTGTCTTTGCGCTTTGCATAAAGGTCAGCGTGAAGAGCCTTGTAGTTTTCGAGAGACTGCTTGAAAAGCTTAGCGTAAGGACCTTTTTCAATCTTGATGTCCTTGAGGACGGTGTTAAACGTCGTATGACGGCAATGGTCAGACCAGTAAGTATCAAGAACGCGGATTTCAGTTTCCATAGGGTCGCGGCTGATAGACTTAAAGTATTTCTGCAGGAATTCAATGTCCGCAAGATCCATTGCAAGACCCATTTTTGCGCGGTATTCATCAAGCTCTTTTTTATTGAACTTGTTGAAGCCTTCAACAACAGGAACATCGCCCGGTTCTTCAGATTTGATTTCGAGAGTTTCAGGGATTTTAGAGTCGGTAAGGCGGCTGTCTACAGGGTTTACGAGATAATGCTGAATCTTTGCAACTTCATCAGCACTTACAGCGCCTTCAAGAATTACCATTTTTGCGCAGCGCACGCGCGGAGGGAGAGTCCCGACTTTTGCTGTGTTTTTCATGGATTCTCGCAAAAGCGAAAGACACTGTTCGGCAGAGTCAGCGCGCTGATCATACTGACCCGGCAGATATTCCCAGACAATCACAGTGTCGTTTTCAGCAGTTTTTACTTCTTCGTAAGCCACACAGTCACTTTGTGGTTCAGAAAAAATCCTGAGTGCAGCCATTTTAGACACATCGTCAGAAGTGTTTTCAATGTCGTAGCGGTTAAAATAACGCACTCCCTTTACAGAGGAAATGCCCAGAAATCCATTGATTTCAGATAAAATGCTCTGAGCTTCACTCTGAAAGCCAGGCTTGCGTTCAACATAAATACGAAACATTCCAATATTCTAGTGAAAAAAATACCGCAATTCAACAAGAGGAAAGTCACTTGATTCTGCGACCGTATTTATTTCTCCTTATCAAAGCGGGCGCTTTTCGGTAAAATGCTTTTATGATGACTATTCAGGATGCGCTTAAATCTTCCCGGAAGATTGTTATTAAAATTGGTTCTAATACGCTTGCCAAGGCGGACGGTACTCAAAATACGGAATTCATGGCGGGGTTTGCCCGTCAGTGTAAAAATCTAATTGACCAGGGCAAGCAGCTGGTCGTTGTTTCTTCGGGAGCGCAGGTTTCCGGCGTTTCTACGCTAAAGGAATGGGCGCGCAAGAAGGATCTGCACTTCAGGCAGGCGCTGTGCGCAATCGGTCAGGTTGAACTTATGGCTCAGTGGCGCAAGGCTTTTAACGAGCAGGGACTTCATATCGGGCAGATTCTTCTGACAAAGGAAGATTTTGAAGACAACAACCGTTCTTTAAACATCCGCAACACGCTTTTTACGCTTGCAGATGAAGGCGTTGTTCCGATCATCAACGAAAATGACTCAGTCTCTACCCTTGAATTTTCAATCGGTGATAACGACAACCTTTCGGCGCTTACGGCGATTCTGTGGAGTGCTGACCTTCTGATTCTTTTCAGCGACATCGACGGGATTTTTACGGATAACCCGAAGGTGAACAAAGACGCAAAACTCGTTGAAGTGATTGATTCAATTCCAAAACTGCGGGAATCAATCCACATCGGGGATGCGAACAGTTTCGGCACGGGCGGAATTGAAACGAAAATCCAGGCGGCAGAAAAAACTACCGTTTACGGTATTCCGATGCTGCTTGCAAACGGCGGAAAGGAAAACATTCTGGACAGACTCTGCGACGGAACGGCAAAGGGAAGTCTGTTTCTGGCAGATTAACGACGGCTTAGGGATGGTAAGGGCGCCGCAAGGCGTTGCGAAGCAATGAAGGCGAAAGCCGGAACCCTGAACAGCCCGACCGCGTAAGCGGGAAGCCCCATAAAAAAAGGAAAAACCTATGGAAAAAATTGCTTTTATCGGAATGGGAAACATGGCGCAGGCTCTGGTTGCCGGTTTTGTTAAGACTGGCAGGGTCAGGGCGGAAAATGTGGCGGCTTTTGCTCCGAATCAGCAGAAACTGGTGGCAAATGCGGCAAAGTTTGGTTTTAAGCCATGCGCAACGCTTTTAGAAGCAATTGAGAGTGCTCCCGTGATTTTTGTAGCGTGCAAACCGTATCAGATTGAAGGCGTGCTTGAAGAGGCAGGAAAGTCGCTGGAAGGCAAGACGATTGTTTCGATTGCGCTCGGCTGGAATTTCCACACGTACGAAAAATGTTTTGCAGGTTTTACGGATAAACCGCGCGTTCAGTTTGTAATGCCGAATACTCCGGCAATGGTCGGGGAAGGCGTTTTTCTGTTTGAAAAATCAAACTCTCTCAAAGATGAAGACCGCAAAGAACTGATGGAACTTTTTGCAGAACTCGGCGTCGTGGAAGAACTGCCAGACAACCTGATGGGAATCGGCGGAGCAATCAGCGGCTGCGGACCGGCTTTCGTTGACCTGTTCATAGAAAGTTACGCAGACGCAGCCGTAAAATACGGAATTCCGCGCGCGACAGCCTACAAACTGGTGAGCCAGACCGTCTTAGGTTCGGCAAAACTGCAGCTTGCAACGGGAGAACACCCCGCCGTACTAAAAGACAACGTATGCAGCCCCGCCGGCAGCACAATCCGCGGGGTAACCGCCCTCGAAGAACACGGCTTAAGAAACGCCTGCATAAAGTCGATAGATTCGATTATGACAAAATAGAAAAAGCCCCCGCTTTTTATGGATTTTGTTTCCTTAAAGGGCGGGGGCTTTTTGGTTTTTTGTGGGCTACGCTGAAAGAAACCGGTTACGGCAGCGTTATAGAGCAGCCGACACCGACGTCAGTTCCAGGGGTTGGCGCAGAAGAAACTGCCGATGTCGGTTCGTCGTATGCATACGGCGGCTGGTAATTTGTTCCGCTGTTATTGCTTACACCGCTGTTATTCTTACTTACCCATGTTCCCGATACGTTTCCGTATGCTTTTGAAGAATCTGCGTAGTAAAAACCGATTGTGTAGTCGTCGCTTTTTATTCCGTTAAAGTTATTGCCTTCGATGTAAAGTTCACTTCCGGCACGAACGTTGATGCAGCTTGCGCTTCCGCTGAATGTTCCTGCGTCAAAATATGAATTATAGATATGACCTTTTCCATAACGGAAGAGCGGCATACGTGCATTGATGTTTTTCCAGTAGTTATTGTAGAAAGTAACGCGTATATCTGCATCTGTGTAACCGTCGTTATTTGTGTCCGGACCGGCATCACCTGAACCGCACAGAACCGCCTTGTAATGGTCGTGGAAATAACAGTTGCTCACGGTAACCCATGTTGCACCGTTTTTGATGTCGAGCAGACCGTCATACCAGTCTTTTTCAAAATCGCTGTCTCTGGAATTTGAAACTTTGTTTCCATTGTTGTCGAGCGGAGTTGTGTTTGAACGCAGTTCACAGTGGTCTACCCACACATGGCGTCCGCCGTTGATTGACATTGCGTCGTTTCCCTTGCCGGCGTAATCCGACAGTTCATCGTATGCAATTACTTCACCAAAAATCATGTTGCGGACAATTACGTTATCACCTTCAATTCTGAGTTCGATGTTTTTAAGTCCTGCGCCGCTTTCTGTACCATAAATCGTTTTGTTTGAGCCTACGTTCTGAATGATGCTCTTGCTGTCTGAAGTTGTGATGCGTGTTGAACCTGTAAATTTTACGATATACGGGTCATCTCCGGAGATTTTTTCAGAGTTAGACGTCAAATCTGCAAGTGAAGCAATCTCTATTGTGTCTCCGCCTGCACCGCCGCTGATTGTATATTTTGCAGTGGCTAAGTCATCCGTAATCGTTGCATATCCGACCATGCTGGAATCTGCCGTGTACGACGTCGGAATGAAGTGCGCTTCTATGGCAACGCTGTCAGAAATTGTAAATGTGTAGGATTCTTCATTTGAAGCGACAAAATCTCCCGATTCCGTGCGTCCATGCCATACGTCAAATTTGTAACCGTCTTTTGCAGTTGCCTTCAATGCAACTTCCGTGCCTTCCTTGTAGAAATCCTGAGCCGGAGAACATTCAACCTCCCCGAAATCACCGGTTGCAGTTACAGAATAGAACGGAATACTGTTGCTGCCTGCCCCAAGACCCGAGCCCGAAAGCTGGAGGTAGTCGATGTTTGAAAGATAACCTTCTGCTACTTTTTTACTGTTTGCCCCCTGGTCTACTGGAGTTGTCCAGGCACCGCTGGAATCTTGCTGTGCTTTTCTCTGGAAAACCGCACCAGGCATGGAAGTTCCCGCTGGAACAGGAACTACGCGAATCTGATTTTCGCCTGCGTCAAGGTGAATTGTAATTTCGTTGGAATCTTCCCATATTGAATGGTACGATTTTGGAGTTACGCCGTCTGACCCAAATTCCTTTACGTTGTCACTTCCAGTTTTGCTTGTGTAGTTCAGATAAATCATATCGGAAGAAGTTGAACCGTTTACGACAAGATATGCTCCGCGCACGGTTGCACCGCTACCACCCCAGAAAGCGTAATGCAGCAAAGCCTTAACATCCTGTGCCGTAGCAGAACAAACCGAGTAGACGATGTTATCAGTTTCTCCCTTACTGAAGTTTTCCAGATAAGAAGAGCCGCTGTAACCCGTATATCTTGTGTCGCCTGTTTTTATTGAGCCGGTCGTGCTTACGAATCCGTACTGAGTGTTGTTATCGTCAATGATGTAGGTATCTCCGTCAACAACTTTTATTGTAGCAGTCGCAGTTTTTGATTCATTCGCAACGCTTTTGACCGTGATTATGGCAGTAGTTCCGGCAGCTACAGAATCTGCAACCGTAACAAGTCCGTCTTCACTTACAGTAAATCCTTCTGAATCTGATGAATACGTTACAGATTTGTCCGTTGTGTCTGAAGGAATAAATACGGGAACAAGATTTGTCGAACCGGATTTCTGAACCATGAGGGAAGTCGTCTTTAAAGAAAGTGATGACGGCATGACCGGGATGACTTTGATTTCAACTTCCGCAGAAACATTTTCATACTTCTGACTTTTTACAGTGATTTTTACCGTCCCAGTCTTAACGCCGGTTACGTTTCCGAGTTCATCGACTGTTGCAATCGCTTCGTCTGCTGATGACCATTCAACATTTTTATAGGAAGCGTCCGATGGCGTAAATTCTGGAGTAACAAGGGTCGTACGTCCCGCATAAACTTCGTAAGTTGAAGGAACGGAAATTCCTGTAAGTGCAACTTCTTTTACAGTTACTTCTTTTGAGTCTGTCTTTGATGAATCTTCAGTTGATGTA
>CAVJKK010000031.1:0-9694 GCA_963649855.1 Anaerovoracaceae bacterium | reverse complement strand
ATGTTCAACCGTAAAGAATACAAATCAATCGCAAAAAAACAGCTCAAGGGCAGAAAATCGACGGCGGTAATTTCGACGCTGATTGTTTTCCTTATCTCGCTTCTGATTTCCGCAAGCCCGGAAGTTCCGGCTTCACTTTCAACGTTCATATTCTTTCTGTCGCTGGCAATCAACGGAATTCTCGTGATTGCGCAGAGCCGGCTTTACCTCGTCTACTTTCAGACAAAAGAGCAGGTTCAGTTTGATGAATTTTTAAAGGGCTTTTCGTTGTGGATAAAAGGTGCGCTCGCCTGCCTGTGGTACGTGATGTGGGTATTTTTGTGGTCGCTTCTGTTCATCATTCCGGGAATCGTGAAGGCGATTTCATATTCGCAGATGTTTTTCATCCTTGCAGAAAATCCGGGACTTGAAGTAAACAAGGCGATGAAAATCAGCAAGGTGATGACACACGGACACAAGGCAGACCTTTTCGTGATGGGCTTAAGCTTTATCGGCTGGGAACTTCTCGCCTGCCTCACGCTCGGAATCCTGCAGCTGTGGATTACACCGTACCAGTTCATGTCGTATACAAATGCCTACAAAGGCATGAAAATAGAAGCCCTGCGCACCGGCGTCCTCACGCAGGAAGACTTTAGTTAAATTGGAGAACAAAAATGGAAAAAAACAGTTCAAAAGGCGGTCTTGCCGTCTTAATCATAGTTGCCGTACTCGCAGTTTTAATCAGCGTGCTCGGTAATTTTTCATCATCAAGCCTTACAGAAAAAAAAGTTTTCTCCGGCACGAATGAAAAGTCCTTCACCATAAGCTCCGGCACAAAGCCGTACATCGCAACCGTTTACATCACGGGCGTAATTCAGGAAAAAGGCGGAGACTACAATCAGGCGTGGCTCTTAGACACAATCCGCGCCTTAAAGAAAGACGATAAAAACAAGGGAATCCTGCTTTTTATCGACTCCCCCGGCGGAACGGTCTATCAGGCAGACGAAGCGTATCTCGAACTTTTAAAGTACAAGGCGACCGGCAAAAACGTTTACGCATATTTCGGTTCAATGGCAGCTTCCGGCGGCTACTACATCGGCTGTGCGGCTGACACAATCTACGCAAACAGAAACTCGCTCACCGGCTCAATCGGTGTAATCTCGTCGTCGTCTGTGGATGCAACGAGTCTTCTGGAAAAACTCGGCTTGAAAACTATGACGATTCATTCTGGCAGAAACAAGAACATGCTCAACTACGATGAACCGCCGACAGAGGAACAGATTGAAATAATGCAGTCGATTTCTGATGAAGCATACGACCAGTTTACGCAGATTGTAAGCGAAAGCCGGGCAATTCCAATCGATACAGTTCGTGAACTTGCAGACGGAAGAATCTACACGGCAAGACAGGCAAAGGCAAACGGACTGATTGATGAAATCTTTACTTTTGAACAGACGCAGGAATCGATAAAGGCTGATTTCAGTTTTGACAACCTGACGTTCAGGGAATTCAGATATGAAAAGAACGAAACACTCCGTTCCATGCTGCTTGAAGGCTTTTCTGCAATAAAAAATCCGGCAGCAGTTTTCAACACGCAGCCGGTTCTGTCATACATCTATTTGAGATAGAAATACGGTGGTTGAGCCTGTCGAAACCTCCAGTCTTTACGCCTGATTTGTACAGAAGGTACACAAGTTCAATCAGCGCTATTTTTTATTCACCTGAATCCATGGCTTCGGAGAGCTCGGGAAGGTTCAGCGGTTTCTTGAAGAAATGCTTTACGCCCAGCTCTTTTACCCGGTTTTCAACATCGCTGTCTTCAAGAGCCGTTACGACGATTATCAGGGTTTTTGCAAAGCCTGCATCATCGCGGATTCTCTTGCAGAGGCTGAAACCGTCTACTCCCGGCAGATCAAGGTCAAGAATTAAGACGTCCGGGTGTTTTTCTGACATCAGGACGCCGGCTTCAAAGCCGTCAAATGCCTGTAAAATTTCAAGTCCGGTATCTTCGTATTTTTTCTGAAAGAAACGTGCAATCACGCTGTTGAGTCCGCGGTCATCATCAACAATCAGAATACTTTTATTTGATTCGTCTGCCAGAGTGCATTTAGCGGCAAGTTCGTCTGACACGCGCATATTTCTCGATTTCATGAACTGGGCAAGGTCATCCGGATAAACCCTGTACTGACCGCCCGGCGTGGTAAAAGCCTTTAAATGACCGCTTTTTATCCAGTTAATCGCAGTCTGATTTACGACACCACATATATTTGCAACTTCAAGCGCAGAAAAAACTTCCGGCTTATCACTCTTTTTTGCCATTTTCCCACCCTCCTGAAAATCACGCTTCCTCTAAAACTGACTTTATCATTTTATAGGAAAATCCTGAATCCATCATATATTTTATGAGTTTTTCGTCTTTTTTTCCATTTTTTACGGCTTTTGCAAGCGCCTTCTTACAAAGCTGAACTTCATCGTTTTCCGTAAAAAATTCATCAACAGCAGTTTTTGCATCTGCCTGCTTTATTCCGCGGCTGCACAGTTCGCTCAAAAGACGCTGTCTGCCCTGCGGTTTTGCTATGGTATGACTTCGCAGCCAGCAGCTGCAGAACCGTAAATCGTCCAGAAGTCTTTTTTCTTCAAGAAAATCCAGAGCCGTCTTTACAGCCTGTTTTGAATGTCCTTTCTGAAGGAGTTTTTTTTCAAGCCCCGCCCTGCACTGTTCGCTTCGGGCAAGATAATCTTCCGCTTTCCGTTCTGCTGCAAAAGCAAGTCCCGCATCCAGAATTTCTTCCGACTGTCCTTCTGAAAACTCCGCGCCAGCAACAAGCTGAGTTCCATCAACCGTTGAGAGAAAAGCCAGCCTGATAAAAAAAACAGACCCGTCATCAGTGGTGAGTTCCACAATGTCTGACAAAGTCTGTTTTATAGCACTTAAGCGCATTTTTGTTCTGTAGAACAGAAGCTGGAAAACCAGCCGTAAATTCTAACGTTTAGAGAACTGGAAGCGACGACGAGCACCGCGCTGACCGTACTTCTTGCGTTCAACCATGCGGCTGTCGCGTGTAAGGAATCCGTTAGCTTTAAGTGATGTGTGAGCATCCGGATCAACCTGAAGGAGTGCGCGTGAAAGACCGTGAAGGCAGGCATCAGCCTGACCGTTCAATCCGCCGCCCGTTACGTTGATAAGAACGTCAAATTTATTTTCGTTGCTTGTAACGAGAAGAGGCTGGTGTACTCTGCGTACCTGTTCTTCTGAGTTGAAATATTCAGCAACGTCTTTTCCGTTTACTACGATTTTTCCGCTACCGTCACGCAGGAAAACGCGTGCTGTAGCAGTCTTTCTTCTACCTGTACCGATTGCAATATTTTTTACCATCATAGACTCCTAATTACACTTCAAGAGGTTTTGGATTCTGAGCCTTCTGCGGGTAATCAGAACCTGCGTAAATCTTTACACTGTCCATCATTTTGCGACCAAGACGGCCGTTTGGAAGCATACCTGCAATTGTACGAGAGAGCGGAGCGATCGGGTTTCTTTCGATGAGCTTTTCAAAAGTGAAAGTGCGAAGTCCACCAACATAACCTGTGTAATGGCGATAAAGCATGTCTGTTGTCTTGTTTCCTGAAACAACTACTTTGTCAGCATTGATAACAATAACAAAGTCACCCATTGCCTGGTTAGGTGTGTAAGTAGCCTTGTTCTTTCCGCGGACAACTGAAGCAACTTTTGCTGCAACACGTCCGAGCGGTTTACCGGCAGCATCGATGATGTACCAGTCGCGTTTCTGTTCGTAATCTTTAACGAATAAAGTTTTCATTTGTATATACCTTGTACTAAAAAGTCTCTTGTGTTCATTTTGATTGCATCTTCAAAAATCACACTCCGCAGGCATTGAAGCTTACCTGCGCATATACGGGGAACAAAATAATAAAATTTTTACGTGGTTTGGTCAATAAAAGGAATATGAGAAATTAAAATTTATTCACCTTTTTCTGCTGATTCGAGGGCTTCGCGTTCTTCCTTGCGGGCTTCTTTTTTGTCCTGGATGTCGGCAAAACCGATCAGTATTGCGGCTATTCCGACAACGGCGGCAAGAATCGGACCTGCACCTTTCAAGGCTGTGAGCATGAAATCGCCCCAGCCGAGTCCCTGTGGAAGTGCGGCAAAAACGCAGAAAGCAATCAGTAAAAGTCCAAAAAATATAGCGGGCATTTTTTAATTCTCCAGTAAAACAAATGTCAAATTAACCTGAATGTTGAGTTTTTGAATTACTGTATAAATTGTCAGAAAAAGGCGTAGGGAGGGGCTGGCACAAACAGAGCTTGGCATACCTGCCTCCTCTGTTTGATGACAGAACCGACCGAGAGCCTTTTTTAAGACTACTGACTTCAAAAACTCGAAGTTAGGGTAAATTAAAATTTAATCTATCACACTGTGTTTTTTTTGGCTATCGGCGAGGGAATTCGTTTTTCTGCGGGGTGTATTTTATCTGATTGCGCAAATCGCTATAATAGCGCGTATGTTAAAAAAGGAAAGTGTGGTTAGGGCTGTCCGTACGACAGTTCCGATTTTTTTCGGTTACATTTCAATTGGAATTCCTTTTGGAATCATGGTTGTAAACAACGGTTATCCGTGGTGGCTTGCCCTTTTCATGGGGCTGACGATTTTTTCGGGTACGGGTCAGTACATCGGAATCGGGCTGATGGCAGCCGGGGCTTCTCTTCCGGCGTTTCTGATTACTCAGTTTTTTGTGGGAATAAGGCACTGCGTTTACGGGCTTTCCCTTTTAAAGAAATTTGACAGACGGCGCGTGGGCAGATGGAAGCCGTTCCTGATTTTCGCCCTCACTGATGAAACTTACGCCCTCATCACGTCAAACGACGTTCCGCTGGGAGAAAAAGACGGTGAATATTATTCACTCATTGCCGCGCTGAACTGGTCTTACTGGCTTTTAGGCGGTCTGATTGGCGCCGTACTCGGAAGCCTTCCGTTCAACTTTGCGGGCGTTGACTTTGCGCTGAATTCACTTTTCATCGTCCTTATGATTGACCAGATTAAAAAAAGCAGGGATTTCTTCCCTTCTGCATGCGGAATTCTTACGGCAGTTGTGGCGATTGCACTTTCCTACTTCGGGATTCTTCCGAGCCAGCAGGTGTTAATCGTTGCGCTTTCACTTGGAATTGCGGTTTTGATTCTCGTACGCGGAATCTTCGGCAAAAAGAATGAAAATGAGGAGGCTGAAAAATAATGAACCGTCTTACACTTTTACAGGCAGTCATTGCGACTCTGGCTTCTGCACTCATGATTTTTCTGCTGCGTGCCCTTCCGTTTATCCTTTTCAGCAAAAGGAAGCCACCGAAAATCATCTCGTTTATTGAAAAATACATTCCGGCAATGGTAATCGGCGTTCTGATCATCTATTGCCTCGTTGACCCGAAATACATTTCCTTTACGGAATCTCCGTGGGGAATTCCCGCTTTTGTTGCGGTGATTTCTGCAGTTGCGCTGCATTTGTGGAAAGGCAACAGCATGGTAAGTATTTTTGGCAGCACGATTATCTTTATGGTTTTAGAAAGACTGATTTAATCTGAATGTCGTTTTTTTTAATTGCCATAACTTCGAGTTTTTGAATTAAAAAAAACGACATTCACTGCTTTCCCCCTCCGCACTCAAAATAAATAATTTTTCAAAACTTTTTAAAAAGTTGTAGACAATTTAGGGTAATAATCTTATTTTAATTTTTATGCTTTTATGCAGTTTTCATATTTCATCAAAACCCCCGGAAGTCGGGCTTTAATAAGAGGTACTCGCATTGAACGGTAGTCAGGTTAAGATTGACCACGTATCTAAGGAATTCGGTGACTTCGTTGCACTGAATGACATCAACTTTACTATAAATCAGGGTGAATTTTTTACCCTGCTCGGTCCGTCAGGTTGTGGTAAAACGACACTTCTGCGCATTATTGCAGGTTTTGAAAATCCGGACGATGGTGCCGTTCTTTTTGATGATAAAAATGTTGTAGGTCTTCCGCCGAACAAAAGGCAGTCGAACACCGTTTTTCAGTCTTATGCGCTTTTTCCGCACATGACTGTTTTTGAAAACGTTGCTTTTTCCCTCCGCTTGAAAAAAGTTGACAATGCCATCGTTGAAGAAAAAGTAAAGAAATATCTTTCCCTCGTTCAGCTTGAAGAACACATGTACAAAAAGCCGAACCAGCTTTCCGGCGGTCAGAGGCAGCGTGTTGCAATTGCGCGTGCCCTGATCAACGAACCGAAAGTCCTTCTCCTTGATGAACCTCTCTCGGCTCTTGACGCAAAACTCCGCTCAAACCTTCTGGTTGAACTTGACCACCTGCACGATAAAATCGGCGTCACCTTTATTTTTGTTACCCACGATCAGAGCGAAGCGCTTGCCGTTTCGGACAGAATTGCCGTAATGAACAAGGGAAACGTCCTTCAGATCGGCACTCCTTTTGAAATTTATGAAAGTCCTGCAACTCAGTTTGTCGCACAGTTCATCGGTGAAACGAATCTTTTTGAATCAACCGTAGTAAAATGCGAAGGCTACAAGGCTAAGACCGGCGAAGAATACATGGTTACGCTCAACACGCCGGCACTCGGACTTCAGGCACAGCTTACTGGCGACACTCAGGCTACAAAAGAAGAAGACAAGAATATTCTCGTTACGGATTATGAACACACGGACGAAGGGCAGAAGGTTGCCTTCACTATTCGCCCTGAAAAAATCCGCATCACCCTTGAAGAACCGGACGTAAACGGAAGAAAAGACATCAACGTATTTAAAGGCGTTGTTGAAGAACCCGTTTACACGGGCTTTCAGTCTAAATTCTACGTTAAGCTTGAAAAAACCGGCACAATCGTCAAAGTCTTCAAGCAGCACACAAACTACCTCGATGACGGTCCGGAGATTCAGTGGAAGGACACTGTCTACATTTCGTGGTCGGCTGAAGACGGCTATATCGTTGAAGATATTGAAAAATAAAAGGGTGTGCGCGCAATGAAAAAAGATAAAGAAAGTCCGTCGCTCAAATTTGCAAAGGCAGCGCGTGACAGAAAATTCAGAAAGATAAATCCCGGACCTTTTTATGCATGGCCGATGGGCGTGTGGTTCAGCCTGTTTTTTGTAATTCCGCTGTTCATCATCGTTGCATATTCTTTCATGAAAAGAGACGTTTACGGCTCGGTAATTGCAGAATTCAGTCTAAAAGCCTACAAGCAGATGCTCAGTCCTGCCTATGGAGTCATTTTTCTGCGCACTCTGTGGATTACGGCTCTTTCATCGCTCATTACGCTGCTTCTGGCGTTGCCGTGCGGTTATGCGATTGCACGCAGCAGAAAATATCAGACCGTGCTCTTAGTTCTCGTAATCATTCCGTTTCTTACGAACTCGTTAATCAGGATTTTTGCTTGGATTACGATTCTCGGCGACAACGGAATCTTGAACATGTTCTTAGGCTCTATCGTGAACTTCTGGCACAGGATTACGGGAAACACGCAGCCTTTTACTCCGGTCAAATTCATGTACACAAAGGGCGCGGTAATCATTCTGAGTATCTACATGTATCTTCCGTATGCAATTCTTCCGATTTTCACTGCCGTTGACCGCTTCGACTTTTCTCTGATCGAAGCGGCACGCGACCTCGGGGCGACGAAACCACAGTCAATGTTCAAGGTTCTCATTCCGGGAATCAAGAGCGGAATCATCTCGGCGCTCATTTTTACGTTCATTCCGATTTTTGGTTCTTACACCGTTCCGAACATCGTCGGCGGCAAAGACAGCTACATGATCGGCAACATAATCGTTGACCAGGTACAGAAAACGAGGAACTGGCCTCTTGCTTCTGCGTTCTCCATGGTTTTGACGCTGCTTTCAATGGCAGGAATTCTGTGGATGATGTATTCAAACAAAAAAGAAGCTGAACTCAAGAAGATTTCTACAAAAGAAGATACGACGGGAACTGGAGGAACAAAATAATGTCTTTTGGTCCATTTGATTTTATCTTAAACCTGCTCAAGCCGGTACGCGGAAAAAGAAGCGAAAACTACCGCCACGCAAAGCGCCACTGGAAAAAGCGCTCACCGCAGTTTTCTTTTTCAAAGACTGTCCTGTTTCTGTGCCTCGTGTTCTTATTTTTGCCGCTGCTGGTAATCATTTTTTACTCTTTCAATGCTTCAAAGGATACGACTTTTTCAGGCTTCTCCTTTGTGTGGTATCAGAAACTGATTTTTGATTCAAAACCGCTTTGGACTTCGCTTCTGAACAGTTTTATCGTTGCAATCACCTCTTCAATCGTTGCCACGATTCTGGGTTCTCTCGCAGCACTGGGGGTGAGCTGGTACAGGTTTACGGGGAAAAATTACATCCAGACGATCAGTTTTCTACCGATGGTTCTGCCGGAAGTCATCATGGGACTTTCGCTGCTGATTTTCTTCAGCGCAATCAAGATGAGCCTCGGACTCGTGACGATTTTTATTGCCCACGCAACGTTCTGTCTGCCGTTCGTATTCCTGATGGTGACCGCCCGCGTCGATGAATTTGACACTTCAATCATTGAAGCAAGCCACGATCTTGGCGCAAACGAAATTCAGACTTTAACAAAGGTAATCATTCCTGCAATCATGCCGGGAATCGTTTCAGGCTTTATGATGAGCGTTACGATGTCGCTTGAAGACTACGTAATCACGTTCCTTGTAAGCGGACCGGGAAGTACGACGCTTCCGCTTTACGTCTATTCAATGATCCGTTTCGGCGTAAGTCCCGTAATCAACGCGCTTTCCTTTGCACTCATCGCAGTAATTGCAGTCCTTGTTTTTGCACTCCGCAAAGGCGTAAAAGGTTTTGCTGCCGGTCATTGATTCTTCTTCATTTTTCCACAGGTAAAAAACGCTCTGTGTGAGCGGTTTATTATAGTTTTTTCCGGGGGCAGTGTGTTCCCGGGTTTTGGAGATAAGCGTTATGAAAATCGCCTCTAAAATTGCAGCTGCAGCGTTTGGTGCATTCGCTGCCATGGGTCTCTTTACTTCTTGTGGAGATGACGGAAAAACTCTCTATCTGTACAACTGGACTTACTACACTCCGGATGAAGTTCTGCGCGACTTTGAAAAGGAATTCGGCTGTACCGTTAAAGTTGACAGTTACGCTTCCAACGAAGAAATGTACGCAAAACTCAAGGCTGGAGCAAAGGGTTACGACATCGTAGTTCCTTCACAGGACTATGCTTCAATCATGATTGCACAGGGAATGCTTCAGAAACTTGACCCGGCAAAACAGACCAACAATTCAAAACTGAATCCGCTTCTTTCAAAAATGGCAACCTACGACCCGAACTTTGAATACGCAAGTCCGTATTACCTCGGCGCAGCAGGCGTTTCCGTAAACAAGACAAAACTTGCTGAAGGTTCTTACGAAAAATCATGGAATATTTTTGCTGACACACGCATTGCAGGCCACGCAACGATGATGGACGACATGCGCGAAGTTTTAGGCGATGCGCTCACAGTTTTAGGCTACGACCTGAACACGACGGACGACGCCGAACTTGAACAGGCAAAAGAACTTGTAATCAAAAACTGGAAACCGAACCTGATTAAATTTGACGCAGAAGGCTTCGGAAAATCATTTGCTTCGGGAGATTTCTGGGTTTGCCAGGGATATGCTGAAGTTGTTTACGGCGAAGTTCCGCAGGACAAGTG
>CAVJKK010000030.1:0-9800 GCA_963649855.1 Anaerovoracaceae bacterium | reverse complement strand
TTGTGTAACAGGTGTAGCTATAATGAGGTAAGCGCTAATGTTGCTTTTTATACTTCATGGCTGAATAAGAGAAAAGCAATGCTTATTATCTGTACCATTCTTATAGCGATTGGCGCAATAATTGCACTGACAGCAAGTCAAGAAACAGCATCAAGATATGTCTTTGCGGCAATTCTGTGGGGTATTTCTGGTATCATTATGGGCGCTGGTAAAAAACAGCCAGATTCTGTAAAAAATCAGGTAAGAGATGCAATCGATGAATACGATCATCCAATTAGCACAGGTATTGGAAAACTTATAGGAATGATAATACTCAACGTTTTCTTTGCTCCTATTCTTTTAATTGCCAATTTTGGAGGTTATACTAAAACAAAAGCCCTCTATAAGAAGGAATCTGCAGATCTTAAAATAATAGAAGCCGCATTAAATAACTAAAAATTGAGACTGCCAGAATCCTGGCAGTCTTTTTTATTGCGTTAATTCTCGGATATATATCAGAATTTATGTACATGAGAAATATTTTTCAAAAAACAACGGGGTGTTGCGGGGTGTCCCCGCACGGTGGGTAGCGGAAAACGCGGAGCGGTTGGAGCGCAGGGCGGTTGTCCGCCCTTCCTGTTAAATTATGCAGTTTAAACATCAAACCAGTTTTCGATTTGAAGATTAAAATTATCCCTGATATTTGCAAAATCTTTTACATTCCTTGTTACAAGAATTAAATCATTTGCAAGAGCGATAGAAGCAATCTGCGTATCAGCGTACGGTGTCGGTCGCCCAATGGTATTGAGTTTTGCTGTTATTTCTGCCTGAATCTTTGAGGCTTTTAAGTCATAGGACAAAAACTTATAAAACGGTTCAACGGATTCTTTCAGATATGCCAGCAGTCTTTCTTTTCGTTTTCCGTCTGGAAGTATTAAAACTCCATATAACATTTCAAAATAAGAAACTGTTGAAATGACACATTCATTTTTATTTTGTTTTAGTAGCGCTAAGAGTTTTTCATCTGGTACGGGTTTTGACGGTTCTGATATGATGTTTGAATCAAGAAGATACTTCATTACCAGATTTCCTTAGCCTTATAGACTTCTTTTGACCTGATGTTATCAAAGGCGTGTTCCATGAAGTTCGCATCTTCTGAATTATCAAAAAGTTCCTTTGAGTCATTTCTCCACTTTTTAAGTGCATTAAAATAAGCATCTGAACTGTTTTCAAAATCAGCAAATTTGACCTTTAATTTGAGATAGGTAATAAAATCTCCAAGTTCAGCAATATATTCTTCAGGAAGGGTTTTTACAGACTGAATTTCTTTTACTAAAGTTTCGTACGACATAAAATATCCTCCTTGCACATCTAGATAATAACACAGATTCTTTTAGACTGAAAGGCAATTTACATCGGGGCGTTGCGGGGTGTCCCCGCACGGTGGGTAGCGGAAAACGCGGAGCGGTTGGAGCGTAGGGCGGTTGTCCGCCCTTCCTTGAAATAAATTTGTGCAGTTTTTTGGGTTTGTGCCGATAATCTAGGGGAATAGCCATTTTTTTTACGAGGGAAAATTATGAAAACTATCGGTATTAAACTTGCAGACGGTTCTTTTTACCCGGTTCTTGAAGAAGGAACTGCAAAATCCTATCAGCTTGATTTGACGACTGTAAAAGACGGTCAGACTAAAGTTCAGATTGATTTGTATCGCTCAGAAAGTGGCACAATGGATGACGCTGAATATGTGGACACGCTCGAAGTTTCCAACCTTGTTCCTCATCCAAACGGCGAAGCTGACCTGCATCTTTCCCTGAGCCTTAACGAGCAGAATGAGCTTGATGCAAAGGTCGTTGACGAAGAAACGGGCAAACAGAGTGAAACAAGCGTAACCCTCGTAAGCCGCACCCTCGCAGAACGTTCTGAACCGACCAATTTTGAACTTTCTGACAGCGCAAATGATTTTGAAGAAACTGCTGAACCTGACGTTGTGGACGTTGTAAGCGATTCTGAACTTGCTGATGAACCGGCTGAAGACAGCATAAAGACTGAAAATGTTGATCTGTCGGAATTCGGTTTTTCTGCCGATGACGACGAAAATACGGAAGCGGTTCCTGCCCCTGTGGAATCTTCGCAGGATGTGGAAGACGTTCCGTTCACTTTTGACAGCGAACTTGAAAAAGAAAACGCAGAATCTGCAGACGTTGCTGCGGAAGAAATTACAGACGACGCCGTGCCGGCAGAAAATGCTGACACAGCAGAAGACTCGGTAACCGCTGATGACGGCGAAAACGAAATAAAAGAAGAAGCCCTGCCGGAAATTGACGAGCAGATGTTCGACACTTCAAGTTTTACGACTGACGCTGCTGATTCTTCTGACTTCCAGGATTCTGCGGAAACAGACGGCATTGTTTACAAAACCGGCGCAGAAACTTCTGAAGATTCTTCTGAAACTACAAATTTCGTTGACCCGACGCAGAGCGTAGAAGATGAACCGGCTGAAAGCGAAGCCGTTACGGAAGAAACCGCTTCAGACGAAACAATCGCCACTGATGTTAGCGATGACTTTGTAGACACGACAGTTGCTGACGACTCGGAGACCGTTACCGACACTTCTGACGAACAGTCTTTTGATTCTTCCGATTTTGAACTGCCTGATTTTGACAGTTTTGACACGGCGGAAACGGATTCTTCTGCAATCGACACAATCCCGGAAGACCCGGTTGAAAAAGAAACTGACACCCAGGGCTTGACCGGCTACTTTGACGACCCTGACTTTAAAGACGATCCTGTTTTCAACGAACCGGATTTAAATACGTCTTCAAATCCGGCGATGGATTTTTCTGACCTCTACGACAAGGAAACCCTCGACGGCAAGACTGCAAATTACGAAGATGAAGAAGAAAAGAAAACGCGCACTCCTGTAATCATCTGCATTGTCTGCGCAATCATCTGTATTATTGCAACGCTCCTCGTTCTGTTTGTTGTTCCTTCAAAATACAACCTGCTGAACGGAAAAAAATCTGCGGAGGAAAACGCTGCAGAACAGACGGAAGCCGTTGCAGAGCAGCCTGCTCCGGAAGAAATTGAAATTCCGCTTGAAACAGAACCTGAATCTGTAGTTGAAGCACCACAGGCTGAAGAAGATAAAATCGTCGTTGCAGAAGAGCCGGAAGTCGTAGTCCCGGTTCCACAGCCGGCGCCAGAACCGGAAAAAGCGAAGGACGTAAAATACAGAATCCGCTGGGGCGACACCCTCTGGGACATTGCCGACGCCTACTACAAAAACCCATGGCGCTACCCGAAAATCGCCAGATATAATAAAATCAAAAATCCGGACGTAATCATCTCCGGAACAGACATTTTGATTCCAGTAGAATAATTTTGAAAAAGTGTACTTTCAAAAGCCATCGGTCTGTACTGGTGGCTTTTTTGTGTTTATGCCTATTTTCCTCATGTGCGGAAACAAAATCCGCTTCGCTCAAAAAACAGTTCGGCAACGACGCTCCGTATTTTATGGCGCTCAAGGCGCTGGAACAGAATGACCAGAAAAGTGCAATCCGGCTGTTCTCTCAGAGTGAAAAAAAATCGAACCCGAAGATTGCCCGTCTTTCTGCAGAAAACCTTACGACGCTCGGCAACGTAACGGAACGCAACCGCGCAGCAAGATTCCTCGAAAAAAAATACGGTGACGATGACGCGCTTTTGACAAGTGCCGGAGTTTTTTATGCGCAGAATGAGTTTTCACGCATAATCACGATGACGGACAAAATCAAAATCGATGAAGCCCCGAACCGCCTCGTTGAATTCCGCCTTAAAAGCCTGCTAAAACGCAAAGATGCCCGCCTTCAGAGTGAATTGTTTGAATGGTTTACAGCGCGCCCGGTTACAGAAACGCACTCAGCCTTTTATTCAGAATATCTCGATTCGCTTACGGCAGAAGAAAAAACGGACTCTGCGGACACAGCGGATTTGCCGCCCGACATTCAGATCATGAATTACCGTCTGCTCATTTTTGCACGGAACTACAAAACGGCATTCAACGAAACAAAAAATATCCTTGCGCTCTATAAATCGCAGAATCTTCCGCCACACTATCAGCTTTTGAGCGATATTGGAAAGGCAGCCCTCTACGGCACGGAAGATTTTAAGAAAAGTGCACAGGATTTTGAAAATCTTGCCGCTTCATACGTCCTGCAGGCACGAAAATTGAACGCCGCACAGCCCGCCGAACCGATGACTGCACAGACTGCCCGAGCGCAGAATCAGTACACGGCGCAATTTTATTACGAACTTGCCTACTGCGCTTATTTTTACGCCGCCCGCCTTTATGACCGCGCAGGACGCTATCAGGAAAAAGTAGTCCAGCGGTTTAATTCGGCACTCGACTGCACTCAGGACGCCGACCGTTTTGACAACGCGCTCTGGTATCTTTTGAACATGCAGCTGAGGATGTCCACGGACGACATCATCGTTACGCTGAAAAAATATTCATCAAAGATAACAAACAAAGACTGGTTTGATGATTTTTTCGATAATTTTTCAGTCCTTCTTTTAAGCCACGAAAAATGGCAGGATTTTTACGATGTGTGGAAACTGATTGATTCTTCCGCATCTGAAGAAACCGCCTGCAAATACGCATACATTTCCGGGAGAATTCTCGAAGAAGGCTACGGCGAAACTGACGGCGCACCAAAAACAAAGGAAGCCGTTGCAGCGTTTTCCCGCGTGTTGAGTGGAAATGCCGGCACCTACTACAAAGTGTGCGCCCTCGAAAGAATGAACATCGTTGACCCGACATACGTAAAAGACGTTTTGTGTTCCGGCGGAAAAGAAAAACTGCCAGAAGAAGACAAAGATTCGGAGATTCTGCTTGCAGGATATGCGGCGTACGGTTTTCCGCAGAAAATTTACGGACAGTGGCTCAAAGACCGCGCAAACTTAAGCATGGAATCAAACCTTCAGGTCTGCCGTTTCTTGAACGACTGTGGTAACTTTGACAACATTTATTCAGTGCAGAGCCTTCGCGTTGCAGCAAGGACAAAAACGATGTGGTCGGGGAAAATTCCCTACGAACTGCTTGAATTGAATTTTCCGCGCTTCTATTCAAACTTTGTAAAGGAAGCCTGTGCTCAGAACAATCTGCGCGAACCGCTTTTATACGCTCTAATCCGGAGCGAAAGTTTTTTTGACGCAAAGGCTGGAAGTTCAGCGGGAGCAAAAGGGCTGACGCAGCTGATGCCGGCAACCGCCAGCGACGAAGCCAGAAAATTAAAACTCGGCACAGATTTTGACATTTTTGACCCGAAAACAAACATAACGCTCGGAAGCCACTACTACGCAAGCCTGATTGAACGCACGGAAGGAAAGTCAGAACTGCTGGCACTCTTTGCATACAACGCAGGGCTTACAAACGTCAGAAAATGGAAGCGCCCTGCAAAAATGCCGATGGATATTTTCTTAGAAACCCTGCCTTTCCAGGAAACAAGGGAATACGGACGAAAACTCGTAGGCGCGTGTGCCATGTACGCTTTTTTGTACGAAGGAACGACACCGGCACAAACCGTCCGCGATTTGATGAAACTGCGTTAAAAAGTCCTCAGACACTGGCTGGACGCAAGCGGGACACTAGCGAAACACCGGCACGGATTTCAAATTTTTGCATATAAACGGGCAATTCACTATAATTTTGAATGAGGTTTTAAAATGCAAAATCCATTGGCAGCGCTTCTTCCGGCGCAGATGCACTTTCAGAGTCTGCAGGGCGGTCAGATTGTTTTTCTGCTCGGCATAATGATTTTTTTTGGTTCCTTTGGTGGAAGACTTTTTCAGAAACTTAAGATTCCGCAGGTTGTCGGCTACATCGTAATTGGCATCATCATTGGTTCTTCGGGCTTCAAGATTCTCGGCGACAAACTTATTTCGGCACTCGACCCTATCAGCACAATCGCGCTTTCTTTGATCGGCTTTCTTGTCGGCGCAGAACTCAAGATTGAAGTAATAAAGAAATACGGCAAACAGTTTGTTGGAATTCTCCTCGGTGAAACTACAGTTCCGTTCTTCATCGTTGCAGTTTTAGTCGGAACGGCAACTTTCATCATCACAAAGAATTTCGCCTACGCCCTGAGTCTTGGACTTCTTCTCGGCGCAATCTGTACGGCAACAGCCCCGGCTGCAACAACCGACGTTTTAAAAGAATACAGGACAAAAGGACCTGTAACTACGACGACGCTCGGAATTGTCGCAATGGACGATGCTTTCGCTCTGGTTGCATACACAATCGCAACGGCAATCGCTTCTCCTCTGCTTGAAGGCCGCTCAGTTCCGGTTCTTGCACAGTTAGGTTCAATCGCCTATGAAATTGCTGGTTCAATTTTAATCGGGCTTGCAGTCGGCTTCCTTCTTACAAAAATCCTTACGGGAATGATGAGTGATGACGGTCGCGTTCTCGGCTTCAGCCTTGGCGCACTCTTCCTTTCTACGGGAGTCTGCACGCTTGCACAGTTTACGGCAGGTCCGGTTGAATTGAAGTTTGACCACATCATGGCAGCAATGACAATCGGCTTTTACGTTACGAACTTTGCACTTCCGAAAGTAAAAAACATGTTCAAGCTCGTGGACAAATACACACCGCCGATTTACGTTCTTTTCTTCGTTACGGTCGGCGCAAAACTGAACGTCTGGCAGTTAAAACCGCTCTTCATCCTGATTGCAATTCTCTACATCGGAGGACGCACGCTCGGAAAGACAATCGGTTCACGGCTCGGCGCACGCATTACAAAAGCACCTGCCACGGTAGGAAAATATCTTCCGTACTGTCTTTTGAGTCAGGCAGGCGTTGCAATCGGTTTGAGTACATCGGCAGGACGCGACTTTGCAGACACAATCGGCGGCGAAATCATGCTGATCATCACGGCAACAACGTTCATCGTACAGATAATCGGCCCAATCTGCGTACGCTACGGAGTTACAAAGGCGGGAGAAGTTGGACTCGACATCACGGTTGAAGATTTGATGAAAACCACGCTGGTAAAAGACGTAGAAATTGAAGGGCAGAAAATCTGTTCACCTTCAAGCTATGCAATCGTAAACGAAACGGACATGGTAGGTCAGATAATCAGTTCTTTCAGCCACCACTCAAACATGAACTATGCAGTGCGCGGTTCAGACGGAAAAATTGCAGGTCAGATAAGCCTTGAACATTTAAAAGAAGCAATGCTCATCGGCGAAATGGGCAGTTACATGGTTTCGATGGACATAATGGACAAGCCGGCACTCACCTGCACCCCGGAAACGCCACTCCCGGACACTTACAAACTGTTTGATGATTACGACACGGACGCAATCTGCATCGTAGACAGCGAAAACAAACCGCTCGGCATACTCGAAAAAAGCACGGTTGACCACTACCTGCACAAGCGCATTGTTGAACTGGAACACAAACTCGCAAAGATGGCATAAAAACGGGCATAAAACCGCGTTTGTAAAAAGGCGGTTTTCCGGTATAATTTCCATATTTCCATAACAGAGGATACAGATGAAAATACAGAAAAATGCAATGGTAAAAATCCATTACACGCTCAAAGACGACAACGGCAGCGTGATTGATTCTTCAATAGGAAAAGAAGCACTTGAATACCTGCACGGGGTCGGCATGCTCATTCCGGGCATGGAACGCGAACTTGAAGGTCACGAAAAGGGCGATAAATTTGCTGCAGTAATTGAACCAAAAGACGGTTACGGCGAATACCGTCAGGAATACGTTGTAGAAGTTCCGCGCGACCGCTTTGACACAAATGCAGAAATCGAAGTCGGACAGAAATTCCAGGCAGACACCCCGACAGGCGTCATGCTCGTTACAGTTACAAAAGTAACTCCGGAAACAATCACAATCGATTCAAACCACGAACTTGCAGGCAAAACCCTGCACTTTGAAGTAGAAGTAGTAGACGTCCGCGAAGCCACAGAAGAAGAAACAGCACCGTACACAGCAGGCGGCTGCGGTGGTTGTGGCGGAAGTTGCGGAGGATGCGGCGGCAGCTGTTCCGGCGAAGACTGCGATTCAGAAGAAGGCTGCAGTTGCGGCGGAAACTGCAGTTGCGGAGAATAAGGGTTGATTTGCCACTAAAAAATCAACTTTTCAGCGCTCTGATTATTGCATCCCTGTTTTCAATTTTCGGAGCGCTCCCCATTTCTACACAGATGTCACAGATTGAACGGTAGATTTTCTGCCGTTCAACATAAAACCTGTGAAAACTTTTTTTCACGTCGTTAAGATTCTTCGGATTTTCCTTAGCAATATAGGCAGGCATGTTAAAGAGCTTGCCGTCAACGTCAGTTTTAATTTCTTTTAAGATTCTTTTTACGGCAGTCTGTTCTTCCGCATTCAGAAAAACAAGAATCCCGAATTGCTTTAAGATTTCAACCGCTTCAGGATTATTGCAGATTCCACCGCCGGTAGCCACGCAGGCAGCAAACTTACACTCAGCGTTCTGCGGACATTTTTCAAGCCGGGCTTTCAGTTCAAGGCACGCATTTTTTTCCGCAAGCTTAAACGCTTCTTCCCCGCCGCAAGAATAAATCTGCCGCGGAGATTTGCCCGACAGTTCAAAAATCAAATCGTCCGTGTCAAAACAAGGCACCCCGAAAAACTTAGAAAGCATAAAAGCCTGCGTAGATTTACCGCAATGCTTAATTCCCATCAAAACAATCGCTTTAGCCATACAAACATTATACAAAAAAAATAAATTTTAGTTGTGAGTTAGAGGGCAGTACGTCAGCAAGCTGCCGCCGGGCTTTCCGCCGTTCCGCTGTCGCTCCATTCCTCCGCTGCGCTGCGGAACGCCTCCGGCGCGGCTACAATCCCTACTGCGGGTTCGTTAAAGTTTTTCCCGAAAAACTTTCTCAATTTCAAGCGAAACTCGTTCTATTAGTTCACTTTCAAGGGATTTTTTATATTGTTTTTTGAATGATTCAGAAATATTTTTAGGCGAAGAATCTTTAGAAAACAAAACTTCCGGTTCAATTTTTAAAATAAAAGAAATTTCGTCAATGACTTGCGGTGGTGGAAACGAAGAACCGCCTTCAATGCTATTAATATAGTTAAAACCTTTATTCAAAAGAACTGACAAATCCTTTTGCGAAAATTTTGCCTTTTTTCTATAAAACTTTAGATTTTCAATGAATGTTTCCTGTAAACCCATAACATTTTATAAAACTTTTTCTTTATGAATAAACACGCTTTTAACGAATTAAATTTGAATTTATAACTAAAAATCGATAATATAATGTAGTAATTCACTTTAAAACAATGTATATGAATAAAATTTCGTTTTTTATTCATTAAAAGAATGTAAAAAAATTAAAAATGGAGAAAAAGTTTATGCAAAACGAAAACGCTATTTCCAAAAGTCAAAAACAAGTACGTTCATCAAATTTTGAACTTTTACGAATTCTTTCCATGCTTATGATTGTTGCAAGCCACGCAGCACAGCACGCAGGAAAAGGCGGATTTTCAATATTAGCGGCAAAACCAAGTTTAAATGTTTTAAGTGCGATTCTTTTGGGAACATACGGTCAACTTGGAGTTTTTCTTTTTATAATAATTTCAAGCTGGTTTTTATGCGACAAGCAGGGAATCCACATAAAAAAAGTCATAAATCTTTATTTACAAACGATGATTTATTCAATTTTAATCTTTTTTGTAATAAAGATTTTTAATTTTGAACTAGTCGGAATAAAAGAACTTATAAAGGCAGTTTTAACGCCAATTTATAGCGGTTATTGGTTCATCAGAAGTTATATTTTCTTTTATTTTTTAGTGC
>CAVJKK010000029.1:0-9838 GCA_963649855.1 Anaerovoracaceae bacterium | reverse complement strand
TGCCCTCGTAACGTGGCAGAGCGGAATTGTTGATTCTTTGTGCGGATTTCGAGTCTATCCCGTAGATGCAGTTTACGGTTTTCTGGAAAATCACCGGCTGGATCTGCGCATGGGTTTTGACATTGATGTCCTCGTGCGCTTAATCTGGGCGGGGCTTGAATACGAATTCTACAGCGTAAAAGTGACGTATCCGGAAGACGGATTTTCAAATTTCCGCATGGTGCGCGACAATGCACGCATAAGCTGGGTTTTTACGAAACTGTGCTGCGGAATGTTCCTGCGTCTTCCAAAACTGGTCTGGCGGAAAATCCATGGCAAATAACTGGTACGAGCACAAGGAAAAATCAAAAACTGGTGTCGGCTATGCGCTGTCACTTTTTCTCTTAAAGTGTTTTCCTGCATGGTTTGTGCGCGTCATGGCTTTTGTAATCGGATTTTTTTACTGGCTTTTTTCGCGGGAAGAACGGCGGATTTCGCGTGAATTCTTAAAATTTGCAGAAGCGGATGGTGCAGATTTCGGCGGAAAGAAAAGTTCAACCTTAAAGCATTTTATTTCGTTTGCGCTGAATCTTGTGGAAACACTCCAGAGCTGGGGCGGAAAAATTCCTTCAAAAAACGTAAAGTGGCAGAATGATGGCGTTGCAGACCTCATAAAAAATGTAAATTCAAGAAAAGGCGCAGTCTGCATGATAAGCCACACGGGAAATGCCCAGATGATGAGGGCACTTGCTTCCATGAATGAAGTGGGAACCGAACGGAAAGTAAAAATCACTACGCTGATGGACACGAAAGTTACCGGCGGTTTTGTAAAACTGACTGGAAAAATCAACGCGGAGGCGGATTTTCATATTGTGAGTGCGGACAACATCGGACCGGAAACAATTTTTTTACTTCAGCAGAGGCTTGAACAGGGGGAAGTTGTCGTGATTGCCGGCGACAGGACGGGTGCTCACTCGCAGCGGTACATTGAACTGCCGTTCCTTGGGAAAAAGGCAAAGTTTCCGTACGGAGTGTATGTCCTCCTTTCGCTTTTGAACGTGCCGGTTTACTTTATTTTTGGAATGCGCCACAAAGACATAAGCATTTTTTCAAAATATGATATGTTCGTAAAAAAGAACGACGTGGACTTCAACTGTCCGCGCAAAGACCGTGCAGAACGAATAGAACAGACCGCCCGGAATTTTGCAGCGCAGGAAGAACTCCACGTAAAAAAACACCCGTATCAGTGGTATAATTTTTTTGATTTCTGGGGATAAGAGAACGGGCGTTGCGGAGGTGCAGGAAATGATCGAAAAGAAATATCTTTCATGGGAAATTGAGTTTGATGTGGACTTTTTTGAGGTTGATTCCATGCGGATTGTTTGGCATGGAAATTACATCAACTATTTTGAGCGGGCGCGGTGTGCACTTCTTTCTAAAATCGGGTATGACTATATCGAAATGGAAAAATCGGGGTATATTTTTCCTGTGGCGGAAGTAAAATGCAAGTATGTGCAGTCCCTCAGGTTTGGGGAACGCTGTCGTGCCAGGGCGATTCTTGTTGAGTGGGAAAACATGATTAAAATCAATTTTGAACTCTACAACGCAAAAACCGGCGTGCTCACGACGAAAGGTTCTGTGAGTCAGATTTGTGTTGACGCAAAAACCGGAGAAACGCAGTTTGTGTGCCCGAAATGCTGGACCGACAAAGTTGAAAAAGCGATTGCGGCGGGCGGATTTTAAGGGAAAATTATGAAGATTTATCTTTCTGAACCGGCGGTGGTCTGCTGTGCCGGAAAAAATGCCGGTGAGTTTTTTGATTCCGTAGTGTGCGGAAATCAAAGCGGCATAAAAAAAACAGAGTGTTCTCTCGAAGGCGAAGATGGAAAAAAGTCTTTTTTTGCGGGAAAAATCGAACCTTCTGTTCTAAAACCGACGTCTTCTAAGTTTGATTCTCACTTTCTGCAGGTGATGGACGCGGCACTGAAGCAGCTGAACGAAGCGGCTGAACTCGCCGTGAAAAAATACGGCAGGGAACGCGTGGCAGTGTGTGTCGGTCAGTGCGATAACGGCTCGGAACGTTCTTTTAAGGCGAATAAATTCCTTTTTCAAAACGGCTCACTTCCGGCGGATTACGATCTGAGGGCTCAGGGCGCGGATTATCCTGCAACGTACGCGGCGGAAAAATTCGGCGTATGCGGTCCGTGTCTTTCCTTTGCGACGGCGTGTTCTTCGAGCGCGAGTGCCGTCATCAAAGCGAAGGAACTGATCAAGGCGGGCATTGCCGACGCTGTGATTGCCGGCGGTGCTGACATTGCAAGCGACACGGCGCTTTTGGGGTTCAGTTCACTTGAAGCAATCGACTGTCAGAAAATTACGAATCCTTTCAGTAAAAACCGCAACGGAATTACGCTTGGCGAAGGCGCGGCATTCTTTGTGTTGAGCAGAGATGATTTACAGAACACGAAAATTGTTCTTGCGGGAACGGGCGAAAGCTGCGACGCAAACCACATGACGGCTCCCCTTGCGGACGGAAGCGGTGCTGAGCAGGCGATGAAGGCGGCGTTAAAAGACGCGGGCATTGAAGCGCAGAAAATCGACTACATCAATCTGCACGGAACGGGAACTCATCTTAACGACAGCATGGAAGGCAAGGGCGTAAACCTTGTTTTCGGCGAATACAAAGTGCCGGTGAGCACGACAAAGCCTGTAACCGGGCATACTCTGGGGGCGGCGGGTGCGCTCGAACTTGCGGCGTGCTTTATGACGATAAAAAATCAGAAACTGCCCGTGCAGGTGTGGGACGGCGAACAGGATCCGGAAATTCCCGTGCTGAACGTAGTTACAAAGGGAAGAAAAATTGAACCTGTCCGCCCTATAAAAACGTGCATGAGCAACAGTTTTGCCTTTGGTGGTGCAAACGCGAGCCTGGTTATCGCGAAAGAATGAAAAATGCGCTGTTCTGGCGTAAAGCGGGAGAAAATATGAAAATAATTGAAAAAGATGAACTGAAGACACTTGTTCCGCACCGCGGAAAGATGTTTCTTGTTGACCGCATAACTGATTACGATACTGAAAAATGGGAAATCTCTTCGGAAACGAAAATCACGGAAGACTTTATGTTTTTCGATAAGAAACTTGATGCCGTTCCGAACTATGCACTTTTTGAAATTGCAGCACAGACGGTTTCGGCACTTACCGGGCTTTATGCACGCGAAAACAACCTTCCACCGAATATGGGAATGATTCTGAGCGTTTCAAGGCTGAAATTTGATTCCGGGACTGTAAAATCCGGGCAGACGGTGACGGTAAAAGCCTTCCGCGAAAGCGACGTGGGAAAAGTTTCGTCGTTCGGGGCGTTTTTTTACGTTGACGGAAGCCCGTACGGCGAAGGCAAGTTTACGGTGATGGAAAGCATCGGACAGTAAGCAGCAGGGATTGGAGGGGCGCGCAGAGCGCGGTGCGTCAGCACTGAAGGCGCGGTAGACGCCGTAACCCCGCAAAGCCCGGCCCGGAGCGTAAGCGCAGGGGCTGCCCGAATTAAAATCTTAAAAATCCGTTAAAAACGAGTTTTTAGGAATACCGCTGTCTTTTTTTTGTATGAACCTTTTTATTTTTGAATTATAATTGATTTGATTTTGAAATGTAAAAAAGGAGGCTTTCGGTATGTCTGAAGAATTGAGTGCAAGCCAGAAAGAAATTAACTCTCTTGTTGAAAAGGCGCAGAAAGCGCTGGCTGCCTATGCGGATTTTAATCAGGAAAAAATTGATTACATCGTGGCAAAGGTTTCGGTTGCGGCTCTTGACCAGCACGGTGCTCTGGCAAAACTCGCCGTTGAAGAAACAAAGCGCGGTGTTTTTGAAGATAAGGCTACGAAAAATCTTTTTGCGTGTGAATATGTTGTAAATCACATGCGGCATTTAAAGACGGTCGGCGTTGTTGAAGATGATGACGTTTCAGGAATCGTAAAAATTGCCGAGCCTGTCGGCGTTGTGGCAGGCCTTACTCCTGTTACGAATCCTACCTCTACGGCGATTTTCAAATCTTTAATCTGTCTGAAAACCCGAAATCCGATTATTTTTTCTTTCCATCCGAGCGCAATAAAATGTTCGATTGCGGCTGCGAAAGTCTGCTATGACGCGGCTGTGGCTGCCGGTGCGCCGAAAGACTGCATTCAGTGGATTGAAGAGCCTTCGATGGAAAAAACTTCCCTTCTGATGAATCACCCGGGAGTTGCAACGATTCTTGCAACCGGTGGTAACGCAATGGTAAAGGCCGCTTATTCATGCGGAAAGCCTGCCCTCGGTGTTGGTGCGGGAAACGTTCCGGCTTATGTTGAAAAATCATGCAACCTGCGGCAGGCAGTAAACGACGTTGTAATGTCAAAATCTTTTGACAACGGAATGATCTGCGCTTCTGAGCAGACTGCGATTATCGACAAGGAAATTTACAGCGATGCTCTTAAAATGTTCAAAGAGTACCGCGCTTATCTTTGTTCTGCTGACGAAAAGAAAAAGCTTGAAAAATATATGTTCGGCGTTGACGGCGACCCGACCGTTGCAAAGCTCAATCCGGACATCGTCGGAATGGCACCTTGCGTGCTTGCAAAAAATGCCGGTTTTGAAGTTCCTGCAAACACGAGCATCATCCTTGCGGAATGTAAGGAAGTCGGCGAAAAAGAATGTCTTACCCGCGAAAAACTTTCTCCTGTTCTTGCCGTTGTAAAGGCAGATTCAACGGAAGACGGACTTAAAAAGGCTGAAGCGTCTGTCCGCTTTAACGGGCTCGGTCACTCGGCTGCAATCCACACAGCAGACAAGCAGATTGCCGAAAACTTCGGTGACCTGGTTCCTGCAATCCGCATCATCTGGAATTCGCCTTCAACCTTCGGAGGAATCGGAAACGTTTACAATTCATTCATTCCTTCACTTACGCTCGGCTGCGGTTCTTACGGGCACAACTCAACTGACGACAACATCAGTGCAGTAAATCTTCTGAACATCAAAAAACTCGGCAGGAGAAGAAACAACATGCAGTGGTTTAAGATTCCATCAAAAATCTATTTTGAACGCGATTCAATCGAATATCTCCACCAGATGAAAGAGATTCACAAGGCGATAATCGTAACTGACCGCTCAATGGTTCAGCTCGGCTATGTTGACAAGATTACAGACCAGCTCAAACTCAACAGAAACGACATCCAGTATCAACTTTTCTGCGACGTTGAACCTGATCCTTCAATTCAGACTGTGCGCAAGGGCGTTGAGCTTATGCGTTCTTTTGAACCGGACACAATCATCGCGCTCGGCGGCGGTTCTTCGATGGACTGCGCAAAGGGAATGTGGCTCTTCTACGAAAATCCGGATGTAGACTTCAACGACCTCAAGCAGAAGTTCATGGACATCCGTAAGCGCGCCTTCCGCTATCCAGCCCTCGGCAAAAAAGCCCTTCTTGTCTGCGTTCCGACGACATCGGGAACAGGCTCTGAAGTTACGCCGTTCGCCGTAATCACGGATAAAGAGGAACACAAAAAATACCCTCTTACCGACTATTCACTTACGCCGAACGTTGCAATCATTGACCCGACATTCACTTACGGACTTCCGCCGAAAATCGTTGCAGATACGGGCATGGACGTTCTGACACACGCGACAGAAGCCTATGTTTCAACCCTTGCAAACGACTTTACGGACGGGTTGTGCATTCAGGCAATCAAGATGGTATTCAAATACCTTGAGCGCTCATACAAAAATGGCGCGAACGATGTAGAAGCAAAGGAAAAAATGCACAACGCATCGTGCCTTGCCGGCATGGCATTTGCAAACGCTTTTCTCGGAATGAACCACTCGATGGCACACAAGGTCGGCGGTGAATTCCACGTTCCGCACGGAAGGGCAAACGCAATCCTCCTGCCGTACACAATCCGCTACAACGGCACGCAGCCGGAAAAACTTTCCACCTGGCCAAAGTACAACTACTATAAGGCAGCCGAACGCTACGCGGAACTCGCGCGCCTGCTCGGACTTCCTGCAAAGACAACGGCAGAAGGCGTAGAATCATACGCAAAAGCCTGCGGCGAACTGGGAATGAAAGTCGGAATCCAGATGAACTTCAAGAGTCAGGGAATTGAAGAAAAAGCATGGATGGACGCAGTTGAAAAACTTGCATACCTCGCATACGAAGACCAGTGCTCCCCTGCAAATCCGAGAGTTCCGATGGTAGAAGACATGAAAAAGATTTTGACTGACGCATACTCAAACGAAGAGTTCATTGCAAAGTAAAGTCTGAAAAATGAAAAGATGAACGGCAGCCACAAACAAGGGGCTGCCGTTTTTTTTTGCGAGAGGCTATTTGAAATTTGAGCAAAAATGATGACATTTTATTCAATTTTCGTCTGCAAATTGCGCAGAAAGACTTCACTGAAAATATGCGGCGAGTCCCTGTTCTGATAGTAAATGCCCGCCTTAAAGTAGTTCCCGCGCGTGCCGCTCACGCTGTCTGCAAAAGTGTGGGTCGCTTTCAGTTCGCCGTCGCGGAAAATTGAGAGCGTTTTGTTTTTGACGCAAAGCCGTATGGAAACTTCTTCCTTCTGAGCGAATGTACCGAGCGGGTAGTTGTGCGTTATGCCGTCAGCCTTCGTAATTCCGTCCTCCTGATAATTTGCGACTTTCGCGGTTATTGTGCCGTCTTCAACTTCAATTCTGCAGAGCGGGGAATCCTTCTTTGCACAGTGCTGTAAGAACTGCCCGACCGTAAACCTTGCGTTAGTAAAATCCGTTGACGTGATGAAAAACGTGTACGAAAGTTCTGCCGTGTCAGAAAGAGTCCAGTCATTGTGGTTGCGGAGTTCAGCGCGGACAGAAGAGCCGTTAGGTGATTTTCCTTCGTCGTCAGCCGCAAGGGAAAAGCGTATGTATTGAGTTCCGGCAGCGTCTTCAAAAAGCGAGAGATATTTCGACTTAAAGTTTTTCGACAGACTTGCCTTCAACATTCCTTCGTTTGCGCTCCCCGAAGGATACTGCAGCTCCCAGTCAAGTGCATTTTCTAAAAGCGGAACGGCACTTCTGCGTTCTTTCAGTTCTGCTTTCGTGCAGTAAAGGCTGGTCGCAGAAAAATCAGCAGTTGAAGTAGAAGCGCAGCCCGCAAAAACCAAAATCAAATAAAAAGGGACAAAAAGAAGTGAAAGTTTTTTCATAACGTCAATTCTACCGTCATATTTAAAAATCTACAGAAATAAAATCTGAAATTATCATTCAAAGATACTTTTCTGTTGTAAACTGATACTCGAAAAGAGGGAATTGAATGAAAATTATCTGCGCCACGGATGTCGCGCGCCGATTGAGGATTTCAGATTTTGGTTTCGGCGTCACGCCGATTGATTTTTGTGTTCTGGTGTTTCGGCATCACGCCGATTACAGCTTTTTGCGTTTTGACGATTCGGCGTCACGCCGATTGCGACTTTTTGTGTTTTCGGCTTTCGGCGCCACGCCGATTGCAGTTTTTTTCAGTTTTGACGATTCGGCGTCATGCCGATTGCAAGTTTTTGCGTTTTGGGCTTTCGGCGTCATGCCGATTGCAGTTTTTTCGGTTTTGACGTTTCGGCGTCGCGCCGATTGTGGGTTTCAGATTTACTGCGCGGCATCCGCGTGTGGAAATAATTTGTAAGGAGGAAATTTTTATGAAAGAACAGAAAAGAATCAGTGACGGCGGAAGTAAATACGTCATTTTAGTTTATGGAAATGATTTGAGGCGGTGTTGGGAAGCAGATTTTTACAAGTGGCTTCGTAAGAATGATTATTCTAATGTAAGTAATCGTGGCTGCAGTGAAAATACTCCGTGGGTTTATGTGAACATTTTTAACAAGACCTTTTTCCCGGCAATTCCAGGGGGTAAAATAACGGAAAGTTTGCATGAACACGCCGTTATGATCGACGAATTTTATAAAATCCTTGAAGAATACGAAAAAAATCCTGAATCATTTGAAGAATCGAAAACCGTGGTTTCAATTTACAAAAAATATGAAGGAAAAGACGCTTTAGTTTTCTATAAAGAACGCTTTGATTGTGATGAGGGGGCAGAAATCGCAAAGCAAAAAATGGCAGAGGCTGATGCATGGTATAAAGAACGAGATGAAAAAACGCTGTATTTTCTTGATATGCATTTTGTAAAAAATTATGCAGATGAAGACGGCGCTGATTATATAATCAAAAAGAAAAATATAAAGAAAGAGTTCCTCAATTTTCCGCAGAATGGAACTTATAAGGCACTCGTTCATCAACAGTCTATTCCCGGCGGAGAATATTTTGAGTGCGAAATAGAATTTACAGATGATTTATTGCGCCTTAAAAATGCCGAAAGACGGGGCGAAGGAGCGGATTATTTGCGGGATATCCGCGTGTGGAAATAATTTTAAGGCGGATAAAGACGGGCTTGCCTGTTTTAATTTTTCTGAAAGGGATTTAGAACATATTGAAGATTGGAAGGTTGCTGTTTGTCTTGACTATTATCTTTTATGTTTTGAAGATTTGGATTCAAAATATACAGTGAAAGATGAGAAAAAATATTCTGATTGTAAAGCAGGAACCTTTAAAAGATGTCATAGGACAATACTGGTAAAAGTATTAAAAGAAAAATATGGATTAAAAATAAATGAGTGGGGAGAAATCTTGCGACCATTTTTATAAGAGGCATATATGAGCACCACAGAAAATATTAAAATGCAAAAATTACTTCTTACGCATGAAGGAAGTTATTTTTTATCGTTTTTGGATGAAAATGCTGCTGTCCATACAGGTTATTATGCTTCCTCCTCTGTTGATATTTATAATCTGGTTAAATCCTGTTTTGAAGCTGTGGAAGGGACGGATACAATTCTGACCTGTTCTTGTGGAGAGCCTGAATGTGCCGGAATCTATAATTTTGGTTCATGGGTAGAAGATGACGAAATCTGCTGGCTGGTGAATAAAGATTTTATAAGGTTTGAAAAAAATCAGTATATAGAGCAGGTTCGGAATGTAATTGATTTTTTGCTGAAAATTGATTCAGAAAAAATTTCAGAAGACAACGGGTATACTTACGGTAAAACAATGAATAAGGAAATTTTAGCTCGACTAAAATGGACATTGTCCAATTATTCAGAAGTTTTAAAGAAAATTTCAGCGAAAGAAAAAGATTTTGATGATTTTTTCCAGTAAAATAAAACAAAGGAGACCATTTTATGACACCAAAAATTCATGAAGCAATAAATTATGCGGCAAAAAGGCATGCAGGGCAGGTAAGAAAAAGTACCTCTTTGCCGTATCTGGTTCATCCAATGGAAGTCATGGGAATTCTTATTGAAAACGCATGCAGCGAAGATGTTGTTGTTGCCGGCATCCTTCACGATGTCATTGAAGACACCTGCGATGATAACGACATTATCCGCGACATTGTCAGAAAAGAAATAAAAAATCGCTTTGGAGAAAATGTTTTGAAAATTGTAAATTCTGAAAGCGAAGACAAATCAAAAAGCTGGAAAGAAAGAAAACAGGCAACCCTTGATTCCCTGAAGCACGACAGCCTTGAAGTCCGCCTGGTCTGTTGCGCCGATAAACTTTCAAACATCATGAGCATCCGCGCGGACAAAGAAAAACTCGGCGACAAAGTTTTTGATCGCTTTAATGCGTCAAAAGAAAACCTTGCCTGGTATTACAAAGGTATTCTTGAAAGCCTTAATCTTGAAGGATACAGAATGTTTGAAGAATACAAAAACTGCGTAGCTGAAGTGTTCGGAGAACATAGTTAATAAATCCTTACCGGCGGAGCCTTAAAATGCTTATAAAAAGTATTCCCGGGGCGAGGGGTGGCTTTAGCATAAAC
>CAVJKK010000028.1:4275-9906 GCA_963649855.1 Anaerovoracaceae bacterium | reverse complement strand
ACTCTAACCTGAGGCTTGTAATCAGCGTTGCGAAAAAATTCTGCAACACGCCGAAAGTTTCTGTCATGGATTTGATTCAGGAAGGCAATCTCGGGCTTATGGCGGCGGCTTCAAAATTTCACTATGGCTTTAATACGAGATTTTCAACTTATGCCTACAACTGGATTCTGCAGTACATGCTGCTCTATCTTTACAACAAGACTTCGATGATTTCGCTTCCTCACCGCAAGGAAGAACTTTTGAGGAAAATCACGGCGGTTCAGACTGAATTCAAGCAGACGCTAAACCGCGAACCTACTGCTGCCGAACTTTCTGAATGCTGCGGCGTTTCGATTGAAGAAATTGAATCCGTGCTTTCGTATTCATTTTCCGTTACGAGCATCGATATTGAAGCGACTGATGACGGCTCTGCTACGATCGGAGACCTGATTGCAGACAACAGCTACAATCCCGAGCACAATTTTTTGCGCGAACAGGAGAAAAAACAGGTTAAAAAGATGGTTGATTCCCTGCCGGACAAGGAACGCCGCGTAATTTACGGAAGGTTCAATTTTGAAAATGAACTGCACATTCCGACGCTGCGCGAACTGAGCGCTACTCTCGGTGTGAGTGCAGAAACAGTCCGCCAGATGGAAATCCGCGCCGTGCAGAAAATGCGGGATGCGGCTTATGCCCTCAGGGCGTCTTATGCGGTTGTGTAAAAAACCGTAAAAACCTAGAATTAAACACAGGCGCAGTTCGTCTGTGTTTTTTTATGGCTTTAAACGACAATCACAGAAAAAAATCTTCTAAAAATGCAAAATCCTCAAAATCTGCGGGGGCAGGGCGCGGAACAGGACGAAAGGTTCAGAAACGCACTTCTTCAAGACGCAGGACAAAAAAAGTTGCGCTCGACAAAGACAAGGTAAGGCTTTTGAGCGGAATCATCTTTCTCGTGTGCTGTATCTGCATTGCCGTAAACGTTCTGCTGCAGAGTGAAAACAGCGGACAGAAATCCAAAACTCCGGCTCACGTTGAAAAAATTGAAAAGACTGAAAAAAAGTCTGAAATCGCGTCTCAAAAATCACCTCAAAGAAATGAGCAGAGACCGCAGAAATCTGTTCCACAGAAAAAAACTGAACAGACCGTGCCTGCTTTGTCAGACAAGACTCCCGTGCAGAAAGCGCCTTCAAAATCTCAGACAGCGCCACAGCCGGCACCAGCGCCCGCAAAACCAGCTCCGGCAGAAAATAAAAAAAATACTGTTACTCCACCGCCTTCAAAAAAAACGGAACAGAATGTTTCGCCTTTTTCCATTCCGCCGGCAAAAAACGGGGCAACCCTTGTCTTTGTAATCGATGACGCCGGCTTAAACGTAGAATACACAAAAAAATACGCGACCCTGCCGTTCCCTGTTACGATTGCAGTTCTTCCAAAACTTGCTCACTCAAAAGACTGTGCGTATGTCGTGCGGTCAAACGGAAAGGAATTGATTTTGCATCAGCCGATGCAGTCACTGAATCACAATCTTGACCCCGGACCCGGAAAAATCAGCGTGGACATGAGTTTTTCACAGATTTACGCGACGGTAAACGAAAATCTTGCGGAAATCGGACCCGGCGTAAAAGGACTCAACAATCACGAAGGAAGCGAGGTTTCGGAAGATGTTTTGAGGATAGGGGCAGTCCTCGACGTGTGCGCGGAAAACGGAATCTATTTTCTTGATTCAAGGACAACGGCAAATACGCAGGCACCGCAGGCAGCCCTTGAGCGCGACATGAAGATTTTTGAAAAATCCGGACCTTACATTGACAACATCGTTACGCGCGAAGCAATGCTTGCCGAAATCTATAAATCGCTGGACGCCGCAAACAGACAGAGCTCTGCCATTGTGATTGCGCACGTTGATAAAAGCGCAAAAATCCTGCCGGAACTTCTGCGTGAAATGTATCCGTACATGGTAAAAGCGGGCTACAGGTTTGCAACTCCTTCAACGCTTCGTTAGAATTGTAGAGTTGCCGGCTGTTTTATGTAGCCGTGCATTTTCAGCTGGAGAAATAAATGAAAGTTCTTGGAATTGAAAGTTCCTGTGATGAAACCGCCTGTGCAATCGTTGAAGACGGAAAAAATATTTTAAGCAATGTTGTTGCAACACAGATTCCTTTTCATCAGATTTACAAAGGAGTTGTGCCTGAAATTGCAAGCCGCAAGCATGCTGAATGGATTCTGCCGGTCGTAAAGCAGGCTTTAAAAGAGGCGAACCTTACCCTCGACGACATTGACGCAATTGCTTCAACAAATCGTCCCGGTCTTATGGGCGCTCTTTTAGTCGGACTCACGTTTGGAAAAACTCTTGCATGGGCAACTGGCAAGCCTTTTATTGCAATCAATCACATGCTCGGGCACATGTATGCGGCTCATCTCGTAAATGACATTCCGTATCCTTACATCGGGCTTTTAGTTTCGGGCGGACATTCAATCATTGCAAAAGTGAACGGATTTGACGATCTTGAAGTGCTTGGAACTACGATTGATGATTCAATCGGAGAAGCGTTTGATAAGGTTTCAAAATTCTACGGACTGGGTTATCCCGGTGGCGTGATTATCGACAGGCTTTCGCAGAACGGAGACCCGAAATCCTTTAATTTTCCTGTGCCGAAACTTGATAAGGGCGACGACCACAGATACGACGTTTCGTTCAGCGGCTTGAAAACGGCTGTAATTCATCAGGCGGATTTATTTTTAAAGCCCGGATATGAAAAAACTGACGAAAACATCTGCGCGGCTTTTCAGGAAACAGCGTGCAGAACTATAGTTTCGCGCCTTTTGCGTGCAGTTGATGACACCGGTTTGAAAACTGTGGTTGCAGGCGGCGGAGTTGCGGCGAATTCAAGGCTGCGCTCAATGCTTGCAGAACGCACGGACTTAAAATGCATTTTTCCGCCGTTAAAGCTCTGCGGAGACAACGGCGCAATGATTGCAGGCGTTGCCTATCACTTTCTGGCGCGCGGTGACACAAGCCCGATTGATACGACTGCAAGTGCGCGCATTCCGCAGTTCAAGCGCGGCTTAAAAAATCTTGAATTCTTCGGAAGAAGGTAAAACAAAAAGGATGCGCAAGGGATAGGAAGGGCGCGCGTAGCGCGGTGCGCAGCACTGGAGGCGCGTGAGACGCCGGAACCCTGGATAGCCCGGTTTTTGCGCATGCAAAAATGCGCCCATAACCTCGAAAGGAATGAAAATGAAAAACCTGAAAGACTTAACATACGGAATCGTCGGACTTGGAATTATGGGCGGTTCGATTGCAAAAGCTATCCGCGAAAACATTTTGTGCCAGAGCGGTTCAACGGGCAGAATCTTCGTCTGCAACAGAAGTACGGCGTGTCTTACTCAAGCCTTGAACGAAGGAATTGCAGACAGGGCTTTTACTTCTGAAGAATACGCAAAGATGCTTCCTGAATGCGACCTGGTTTACGTCTGCCTTTATCCGCACGCAACCGTCGATTTTATGATTCAAAACCGGGAATATTTTAAGAGCGGTTCGATTGTCACTGATATTTCGGGCGTGAAGGGCATTTTTGAAAAATCGCTTCCTTCGATTTTGCGCAGCGATGTTGATTTTATCATCGGGCATCCGATGGCTGGCGGCGAAAAGGAAGGGTATGCGAACTCGACGGCAAAAATGTTCATAAATCACAATTACATTTTGTGTCCGATTCAGAGCAATAAGGCTGAAAATCTTGAACTTATGCGCGAGTTCATTTCGGAAATCGGTTTTACCCGCATTACGGAGACGACGTGCGACATTCACGATTTTAAGATTGGTTTTACGAGCCAGTTGTGCCACGTTATCGCCTGTGCGCTTGTTGACAGTGCCCACGACGAGCAGATTACGGCATTCGGCGGCGGAAGTTTTGAAGACCTTACGCGGATTGCCATGATCAATGCTCCCATGTGGACGGAACTTTTTATTTCAAACAAGGAAAAACTCGTTGAGCATATCGAAAATTTTGAAAACGAAGTTACGAGGTTCAAGGATGCGATTCAAAATGAAGATAAAGCTGTGCTCATGAGCCTGATGGAAGAGAGCCGTGAAAAACGTATAAAAATGGGTTCGATAAGAACCATTGCAAAGTAAAACGACAGATCAATTCAAGGAAAAGACTATGAAAGACAACGAAATTTTAGACAAGGCAATCCGCAGAGTGCCGGACTTTCCGAAACCGGGAATTCTTTTTTACGACGTGACAAGCGTTTTTACAAATCCTGCAGCATTCAAGTTCTGTCTGGATTCTTTTGAAGAAAAATACCGTCCGCTCGTGGAAAAAGGCGAAATCAACGCAGTTGCCGGGGCAGAAAGCCGCGGATTTTTGATTGCAGCCCCTCTTGCAGACCGTCTTTCTCTTCCGCTGATTTTAATCCGCAAAAAAGGCAAGCTTCCGGGCGACGTTTACCGTCAGTCTTACAACCTTGAATACGGCTCGGCAGAAATCGAAATCCACAAATCAGACGTGAATCCGTCTCACAAAATCCTTTTAATCGACGATCTGATTGCAACGGGCGGAACTCTGGACGCTTCCAGAAAACTCTTTGCGATGGCAGGGGCGTCTGTGGCACAGATTGCGGGCATAATCGGGCTTCCGGAATTGAATTTTAAGAAAGTTCTGGAGCCGACGCCTGTAACAACCCTCATCGATTTTGCGGGGGCATGAATGGAAACGACACCGCAGAGTCAGAAAGTTGATTTTTACGTCCGCCGTGCGCGCGCAGAAGACCTCGGAACGATTTTTAAGATTTATGAAGGGGCGCGTGTATTCATGAAGAAAAACGGAAACCCGACGCAGTGGGGCAACAACCGTCCCCTTGAATCGAAAGTGCGCGAAAACGTTCAGAAAGGGATTCAGCTTGTGTGCTGCTACAAAGACGAAAAAGACGGGGAACAGATTGCAGCCACTTTCCATTTTTCGCACGGCGGGGAAGAATCGTACAATCATCTGAAAGGCGAATGGCCGGAAGGTTCAGATGATTACTGGTGCATTCATTCTTTTGCGTCTGCAATGACAGTGCGGGGAACGGCGACTTTCTGCTTCAACTGGTGCGAAAAACAGCCGGGCGTAAAATGCATAAAAATCGACACCCACCGCAACAATATTCCGATGCAGAACTGCATAAAAAAGTTCGGTTATAAATACTGCGGACTGTGTTACTACAACGAAACCGTGCAGACCGACACCGGCGAAGTAGAAGACTTTGAACGCATAGCGTTCTGCAAGGTTTTGTAAGGGGAAATGAGATTAAAATTCGTTTATTATGCAGAAACGGAGATAGAAACAAAAAAAACGCGCTTTGAAAACAAAGCGCGTTTTTTTATCTAAGCACTAAACTTATGCTCTCTTGAGATGAACTGCGAATCCGCCAACTTCTTTGTCGAGGTATACAACCTTGAGTGGAGAAGCGTTTTCTTTGCCGACCCATTTTTCTGTTCCTGCAACCGGTTTGAAACCAAACTGTTTGAGGTAAGCGAGTGCGCGTTCAATGTTGTTGCAAACCATAGAAATATGACCGTGAGTTCCGCGACCATTTTCTTTCATGATTTCAACCTGTTCAGAAGCGAAGATTGAAGAATTGCCGATTTTTGAAGCAAATCCGAAG
>CAVJKK010000028.1:0-4265 GCA_963649855.1 Anaerovoracaceae bacterium | reverse complement strand
GCGATTTCTTTTGCTTCAGCTTCGTTCTTTGCGTTGATTCCCATGTGGTCAATGTGGAAGCCGTGCATTGCTTTTACAGCGTCTTTACAGATCTGTGTGATTTCGTCCCATTTTTCGCCTTCGATCAAAGGCTTTTTAACCATCCAGGTTCCGCCCATGCAGAGGATGTTTTTGCGTTTTGCATATTCAGAAACGTTTTCTGTGTTAACGCCGCCTGTTGGCATGAATGTGCACTGTGGGAAAGGACCTGCAAAGTCATCGATGATTTTGTAGCCGCCCTTGCGTTCTGCAGGGAAGAGTTTAAGGTGAGTAACACCCTTGTTGATGCAGGCTGTGATTTCAGACGGGTTAGAGACGCCTGGCATTGTAGGCATGTTGTGAGCCAGACACCAGTCAACAACTTCAGGATTGTATCCTGGAGAAACGATGAATTTTGCACCTGCTTTTGCAGCGCGTTCAGCCTGTTCAACGTTAAGGACTGTACCTGCACCAACGAGCATATCAGGTTCAGCTTTAATCATAGCTTCGATAGCTTCTGCAGCGCATGCTGTGCGGAATGTAACTTCTGATGCAGGAAGACCGCCCTTTACGAGAGCGTGTGCGAGATCTGCCGCTTTTGAAGCGTCTTCAATTGCGACAACCGGAATAATACCAATGTCACGGAATGTGTCATAAACATCAGCCATTTTAGAACCTCTAAACTAAAAAATAAATTGTAAACAATATAGTGAATTCAACGGAAATTGTAAACGGAGCGGGAAAAAACGGGACACCAGAACCCTTTAAATAAACTCCAAAATCTGCAATAATGACGGGCGGAAGGATATTATGACTGAAGTTGAAAAAGAAAATGCGCACATCTTTGGACGTAAAATATTTTTTGTCTGCTCAACTTTTACCCTCAACACGAACATCATTCTCCGCCTCATGCAGCAGGAATACGAAGTTTACAAAATCGACGAACCCCGCCTGCTCAAAAATCTTTTAAAGCTTGACCCGAACGCAATCGTCTGCATAAATGCCGATTCTCATTTCGTGCCGGCTGTCTGGTATAATTTCATTTCTTCCTTTGAACACGATCCCGAATTTGAAAGCTGTGACTTTGCCGTTTTTTCTGCAAAACTGAAAGGTTCGGCTAAACTCCGCTTTGAACAAGGCTTAAAACTCAAGGCTGGTTTTTTTTCACTTGATAAGAATTTTGGTGAAATCATGTCGGGCGTGATTGAAAAACTTGAAAATCTGAAGGCCAAGGGATTGCGAAAATTTGTCCGCCTGAACTGCACCGGCGACAAAAGTGCAGAAGCCTACTTTATAAACGGCAACATGATGTACAAGATGAATTTCGTCGACATTTCTTCAATCGGTGTCGGACTTATAATTCCTTCAAAATATGCATCGGCGGTAAGGGTCAACTCCGTAATTCAGGGACTGACGCTCGTTTTGGGAAACAAACAGCTGAAAGTGAACGCAAAAATCCACACGATAAAGGCGATTCAAAACGGAATTCTTGCGGTATTGATTTTTACGCCTGACACTCCAGATTCTTTCAGAAATTTTGTCCGCACTTACATCTGCGAAGAACTGCAGAAAAGACTCAACAACAAGCTGATTCATCTTTCCCAGGACACGACGGACTACACGGTTGAAGTCGCTTCTCCGGCAGAGAATGAAGACAAAAAAGATTCTGAAACTGACGGCAATTCCGAAGAAAATAAAGAAAACACGGAAAGCACCCCTCAGCCTGCTTCTGCAGAAACCGTTGAAGAAGCCGAAGCGGTGGAAGAACTGGTACCGGAAGAAGAAGAAGCACAGCCGGAACAGAACAGCTAGCAGAGCTCTGCGAGGGTGTCACATTCGCCGGAAACTTCGCTTTTTGTGAGCGGACGGCGGATTTTTACGAGGATAAGAGAACCCGGTTCGGGAAGTTTTTCATTTTTAGAAAATTCAAGTTTACAGTGCAGAAAATTATCAGTTACGGCGTGGACAATCACCCTGTCTGCAAAGACTTTAGGGCGGTGAACAGTTTCGCACACCGCCTGAATGCACTGCCCTTCAAATGACTTTATGTATTCATTTTTTGCAGTGGCATTGAATGCTTCAAGCTGTTCTATTCTTTTTCCCGCAATGTAATTCGGCACCATCGGACGCATTGAATACGCTTCTGTTCCCGGACGTGCGCTGAACGGAAATGCGTGAACAAAAGTAAATCCGCATTCTTTCAGCATTTTCAGCGTAAGGTCAAAATCTTCATCGGTTTCACCGGGAAATCCTGCAATTATGTCGCACGCTAGAAACGGTGATTTTTTTGCTTTCTTTAAAAGTTCACACGCTTTATAAACTGCTTCAATTCTATATGGACGTTTCATTCGCTTTAAAACCGCGTCGCTTCCGCTCTGTACTGAGATATGAAAGTGCGGGCACACACGGCTGCTGCTTATTACCGACGCAAGTTCTTCGTTCACGATTTCCGGGTAAAGGCTCGAGATTCTGAAGCGGATTTTTGAAGTATTTTCGAGCAGAAGTTTTAAAAGACCTGCAAAATCGACGAAACCGTCCCTGTAGCGTCCGCGGTACTGACCGATGTTTACGGTCGTAATTACGACTTCAGTCTGACCTTTTTCTTCAAGTGTCTTTACGCGGTCTATCGCTTCCTGTGCGTCGAGACTGACTGATTTTCCGCGTGCAAGGCGGATTGCGCAGTAAGTACAGACGCAGTTACAGCCGTCCTGAATTTTTAACGACGAGCGGGAATGATGAAAAAAACTGTCCGGCACGAGGCGGAACGGCTGCTGAATTTCGTTTTTTACGGCAGAAGAATAAATCGCTTCAAACTTTTTCTGGATGAACGCTGCAAGTTCTTCACCGCAGAGAGATGGATTTTCGTTCAACAGCGAAGGAATGTCCGCAAGATGACCTTTGTACTGACCGCCCAGAACGCACACCTTTTTTGAAATTGCAAGAATTTCCTGACGTCCGTTCTGCGCATAACAGCCCGTAACCAGAACTGCACACTGAGGGCATTTTGTAAGGAGAAGGCGGATTATTCGGCGTGCCTTCTGTTCTGCTTTTGCCGTGACCGTGCAGGTATTTACGACGCAGAGAATGACAGACGAATCTTCTGCAGTTGCCGCAGAAAAGGGAGACATCGAAATTTCAAAGCCGGAATTTTTAAAGGCTGAGGCTGCACCTTCACTTTCTACCTGATTGAGTTTGCAGCCCAGGGTTTCAAAATGAACGGAACGGGACATTCTATCTGAGTTTTGCCGAAACGCGTTCTTTTCCGCGCTGGGCGTCTGTATTTGAAGGGTTAAGTTCGGCAGCCTTGCTGTATGCTTCGAGGGATTTTTCATAATTGCCGGTCATTTCGCGGGCATAACCGCAGCGTGTCCACCAGTAGTCAACTACGGGTTCAGTGTGGACTGCGGCAGAAAACGAAATGTCTGCATGCTGATATTTTGCCTGGCGGATGTAGATTTCTCCCATGTAATAATAGGCATTGCCGATCCGGCTTCCGTTTGCAGGAACATTTGAAAGATAATTCTGAAAAAGTTCGAGGGCAGAACTGTTCTTGCCAAGATAGAATTTTGCTTCAGCCTGAATTTCAATCAAGCGAACGTCTGATGGATTGAGGGCGCGTGCTTCCGTTGAACGCTGTTCAGCTTCAGCATACTGTCTGTTGCGGACAAGACTCCAGCACAAAACGCAGTACGAATCGATGTTCTGCGGATTGTCGGTGATTTCCTGTTCACAGATTTTGATTGCTTCAGGATATTTTCCGTTTCTGTAGAGAACGAGGGCATCTGCCTTCTGCTGAGCAAAAACAGAATTGCCGAAAACAGCAGCAAAAATAAAAAACAAAACAGATTTTTTCATTGGATACACCTTTTTTAGAAATTCTTTTCGGTCATCGTGCATTTTCCGGAAAAAAATGAACCCGGCTCAAGCACAACCTGTCTGGCGCTTATATCTCCGGTTACAGAACCGGTTGAAGAAACAAAAACAATATCGTGACCTGCAATGTTGCCTTCCACTTTTCCACGCACAAGAACGCGGGTTGCGCTGATTTCCGCATGAACTGTGGCGTTCCTGTCTATGACGAGGTCGCTGGTTGCATTGATGGAACCGCTTACGCTTCCGCGGATCATGAACGGTTTTGTAAATTTTATGTTTCCATGAAATTTTATGTCAGGAGCAAGAATCGTATCAAAATCTTCTTCTTCGAGATCAAAAAGGTCGTTGTCTTTTATATCAAACATAATTTTATT
>CAVJKK010000027.1:7717-9998 GCA_963649855.1 Anaerovoracaceae bacterium | reverse complement strand
ACAATTTACACAGTAATTCAAAAACTCGACATCAGGCTATTTGACATCTTTCTTAAAACCCTGTGACACGATGTCACACGTACGATTATATTCAGACTTACAGTACCGACTTTAAGAACTGCTGCAGGCGTTCGCTTTTCGGAGAATTGAAAATTTCTTCGGGTGTGCCGGTTTCGCAGATTCTGCCGTTTTCCATGAACACAACGCGGTCGGCAACTTCGCGGGCAAATCCCATCTCGTGAGTTACGACAATCATCGTCATTCCGCCTTCGGCAAGTTTTTTCATTACGGAAAGGACTTCTCCGACAAGTTCGGGGTCAAGCGCGCTCGTAGGTTCGTCAAAAAGCATGATTTTCGGATCCATGGCAAGCGCACGGGCAATTGCAACACGCTGCTGCTGTCCGCCGGAAAGTCTGTTGGGATATTCGTCCGCCTTTGAATCAAGCCCGACCATCTTCAAGAGTTCCAGAGCCTTTTCCTTTGCGGTCTGTTTTTCAACTTTGCCGACATGCACCGGCGCAAGCATTACGTTCTGCAGAACAGTTTTGTGCGGAAAAAGATTGAATCTCTGGAAAACCATTCCCATTTCAAGCAGAATCTTGCTGCGTTCTTTTTTTGAAATCTTATATTTGCACGCGCCGTCTTCGTACTCGTCTAAAAGCTGTCCCTGCACCCAGATTTTGCCGTTGTCGATGTGTTCAAGATGATTGAGCGTGCGCAGAAAGGTTGACTTTCCTGCCCCGGACGGCCCGATTATGCAGACAACTTCGCTCTGACGGACTTCAAGGCTTACGTTTTTAAGGACGTGGAGTTCACCGAAGTTTGTACAAATATTTTCTGTTTTTATCATGCTCATTTTTCTACTCGTAAACGCTGAATTTCTTTTCCGTCTTGTTGAAGACTACAGAGAAAACTGCCGTGATTATCAGATACAAAACCATTGCCGGCAGATAGACGAGTTCGTTTCCGGCACTGGAAGCAATACTACGCGTGATTTTTGTAATGTCTTCAAGCGCGATGAGCGAAACAAGAGACGCATCTTTTAAAACCATGATGAATTCGTTTCCGACGGAAGGAATAAGACGACGGATTGACTGCGGAACGATTACGAGCGCCATCGTCTGAAAGTAATTGAACCCAAGCACGCGGCTTGCTTCGTACTGCCCCTTATCAATCGACTGGATTGCCGCGCGGATGTACTCAGCCATGTAAGCCGCGCTGTTAAGCCCGAACGCAATGAACGCCGCAAGAAATTTATTGGTGATTGTCAGGTAAGGACAGAGTTTCGGAAGCCCGAAGTACAGAAAGTAGAGCTGCATCAGAAGCGGAGTTCCGCGGAAGAAAAAGATGTAAGCCCCGCAGATTTTATTCAGGACTTTTTTCTTAGAAATCTTACCGAGCGCAAGGACAAGTCCGAAGACAGTTCCCGCCGAAACGGCAGCGAGCGTAAGCAGAATCGTGATACGCGCGCCGTTCAGCAGAGCCGGAACCCAGCCAATGATTTTAGAAAGAGCGTTTTGCATTTAAAGCCTTATTTTACAGTGATTAAATCACTTGCAAAGATTTTTTCTGAAAGTTTAGAAAGAGAACCGTCAGCAGCGAGTGCCTCAAGTGCTTCGTTCAGCTTTGCAGTGAGCGCAGAATTGCCTTTTTTAACGGCGATTCCGAAAAGTTCGTCAGGTTCGCCGACCCACACAGCCTTGTATTTTGAATCCGGGCCAAGATAAGCGGCACTTACGAGAGTGTCGGTAGCAACAGCGTCACAGCGGCCGAGCGCGAGTTCATCATAAGCGTTGATAACCTTGTCAAATTCGCACGGAATGAACTTCAATCCTGCCGCAGCCTGTTTTTCCATGAAGAAGTCAGAAGTACATTCAGCCTGATAAGCAACTTTTAAACCGGCAAGGTCAGAAGGTTTTGTAACATTCAGTTTTGAATCCTTGCGCAGGATGATTGACTGACCGTTTCCGATATAAGACTTAGAAAAATCCATTGAAGTCTTGCGTTCTTCCGTCATCGTAACCGAAGAAATTACAGCGTCATAGCGGTTCGTGTCGAGACCTGCAAAAATACCGTCCCAGGCAGTGTCAATCAGTTCAAGCTTTAAGCCGAGTTTGTCAGCAATCATCTGAGCCATTTCAATATCGAAACCGATCATCGTCTTGCCGTCGGTGTCGTAATATTCCATCGGAGGATAGCCGATTTCCGTTCCAATCTTCAAAACGCCTTTTTCAAGCGTATATTCACCCTTTTCAGCCTTTTTACCACAGCCGGTAACGCC
>CAVJKK010000027.1:0-7707 GCA_963649855.1 Anaerovoracaceae bacterium | reverse complement strand
CACTAAAAGAGCCGCAACAGCAGCCGCAAGAACTTTTTTCATAAAATCCTCCATCAAAAAAAAAGGACGTGTTTTTAAGCAACAACACTGTCCCTATGGAAAGACATTCTAAAATATAGGCATAAAATGGTCAATTATTCAGTATTTAAGGGCGTTCCCCTGCGGGTCGGGCTTTCCGCGGTTCCGCGCAACCCGCGCTCCATTGCTACGCAACGGCAAAAGCCGCCGCTACAATCCCTAACGCAAAATTAACTCGAAAAGCTGGATTTTCCGTGTTAGAATTATTTTTAATCTGCTGTTGTGGCAGAAAATAAAAAATATGGGAGTATTTTTATGGCAAAGAAAGGTTCTTTAAATCTTCTTTATGTAGTCGGTATGGCACTTGTTGTTATCGGAAGTTTTCTTCCGGTAATCAGAATCAGTCTTGGTTTCCTCGGAAACATTGATTTTACAATCGTTCAGGCTTTTAAGGATTTGTCTGCCGTTGATTCATGGCTTGCTCTGGTTATGTTCCTTGCTGCAGTTGCAGGACTTGTATTCTCGTTTATAAACGTTTCTAAGTCTGGCATGATCAAGGCTGTCTGTCTGATTGTTTCGATTGTTGCAGGTCTTATTTTCTTCTACAACGGCGGATTCTTTGAACGCTGGTTCAAAATCACGGGTGCAGGATTCTTCTTCATCCTCGCCGGCTGGGTTATCGGTTTAATCGGAACATTTATTAAGAAATAAAAAAGGCTTAGGGATTGTAAGGGCGCGCGCAACGCGATGTTTTGTGCCAGTTTGGACCTGTCGAAACCGGCACAAAACATTGAAGGCGAAAGCCGGAACCCTGAAAAGCCCGACCCGCGCTAGCGGGTAAGCCCCATATCAATTTTTATATCGTTACCTTTGACCGTAACTTCTGCATTGCTGCCAAAAATCAGTGGCATTGCAGGATCTATGTGCCCGACGTCAGCATCAAAAATGACCGGCACGTTCAGCTCGCCTAGAATCCCCGTAACCGCATTGTACGCATTAACGCCCATCATCTCCTGACCGAACGCCGCAAGAGGACGACCTATGATGAATCCGCACGCATTCTTAAACCATCCCGATTCGCGCAGATGCCAGAGCGCACGGCGGATGTCCATCGGGTTGTAGTCACAGCTTTCAAGCACCCACAGCACTTTTTTATGAGTTTCGTTGAACGAGAGCACGCCGTCAAAACGGGTTCCGCTCAGCCCGACAAGACAGTCAAGACAGCCGCCGAGAAGCGTTCCGCTAAGGGTAAGTGTTTCGTTTTCTGCAAGTTTTTTTAATTTTCCGTTTGCCGGCACGTACGTCGTAAGAACTTTTTTTTCTGTCAGAATATAAGGTGAAAGCGGATTTTCGGATTCTGCGTCCGGGCGCTGGAACTTTTCGTAACCGCAGACTGTCAGATTTTTGCCTTCGAGCAGATTCCATGCGTCAAGTTCGCTCTGTTCCCACGGCTTACCAAAGCCGGGCGCATTCTGTCCGTAGATTGCAGCGGTGTCAGAGAGCGTTACGAGCGGAAAAATAAAATTCGTGTTGTCGCTGTAGCCCATGAACCATTTAGGCTCTGCATTTTTTAATTTTGCAAAATCGATGTAAGTTGTGGTTTCGCACATGAGTTCGCCACCGCCACAGCTGAAAATTGCGTCGATTTTCGGGTCAAGGTAAAAATCCATGAGTTCTTTTGCTGCCGCCTGCGGTGTGGTAGAAATGCCGAGTCCGTCGCTTTTGTAGCAGCACTCCCCGGTTACAACTTTGTATCCGCGCGCCTTGAACTGTCTCACCGCATCGTTAAACCGCGTGATGTACGGCTCTGTAGTTGCGCCGAAACTAGGAGCTGCGATTGCGATTGTATCGCCGGGACGTAAAAACTTCGGAAAATTCATATGTACCAGCCTTGATATGTAGTCATAAATAATTTAATTCACGCCATCGACTTCGACTTTTTTGATGTGCCAGATGTCGCGGACGTAGTCTTCTATCGTGCGGTCTGACGAAAATTTGCCGCTGTTTGCGATGTTGAGTAACGCCTTGCGCGCCCAGCCTTTTTTGTCCGCATACGCTTTTGCGACTTCTTCCTGTGCCTTGCAGTAGAGGTCAAAATCTGCCAGCAGGTAGTAAACGTCCGGGCGCTGTCCTTCAACTCCGTAAACGAGCGAGTCGTGGATTTCCTTGAAAATCTGATGGCTCGGATCGTATGTTCCGTCAACAAGCTGTTCTACAACTTTTGCAAGTGCAGGATTTCTTTCGAGGTACTGCTGCGGATTGTAAGAGTGTTCGCTTTCCATCTTCTGGATTTCTTCTGTCGTAAGTCCGAACGGGAATCCGTTTTCCTTTCCCGCTTCTTCAAAAATCTCGATGTTCGCTCCGTCAAGCGTTCCGAGAGTGAGCGCACCGTTCACCATGAATTTCATGTTTGAAGTGCCGGAAGCTTCTTTTCCTGCCGTCGAAATCTGCTCTGAAACGTCTGCCGCCGGGAAAATCTTTTCTGCAACGCTTACGCGGTAATTTTCGATGAACACGACGCGGAGTTTCCCGCCGACGCGGCGGTCGTTGTTTACGCGCTCTGCAACCGTGTTAATCAGCTTGATGATTGCCTTTGCGCGTCTGTAACCGCTCGCAGCCTTTGCCCCAAAAATAAAAGTGCGGTTCGGCGGGTTGAATGTCGGGTCTTCAATGATTCTGTTGTAAAGATACATGATGTGCAGCACGTTCAGAAGCTGGCGTTTGTATTCGTGGAGGCGTTTTACCTGAACGTCGAAAATTGAATCCGGGTCAAGAAATTCGTTCTGCTGATGTTTTAAATAATCAACGAGGATTTCCTTGTTGTGCCGTTTTATCGCCATCAGTTCTTCGAGGGCTTTGTCATCGTCCGCAAATTTTTCAAGCTGCTTTAATTTTGACAAATCTTTTTCCCAGCCGTGACCAATTTTTTCCGTGATAAACCTTGCAAGTTCCGGGTTTGCATTGCACAGCCAGCGTCTCTGAGTGATTCCGTTCGTCTTGTTGTTGAATTTCTGCGGATAGAGTTCGTACCAGTCCTTCAGTTCAACATTTTTAAGGAGTTCCGTGTGAAGGGCGGCAACCCCGTTTACGCTGAAACCCGCATGAATAGCAAGCCATGCCATGTAAACCTTGCCGTCGTGAATAATCGACATACGGTTCTGCTTCTGGTAGTCTTCCGGGTATTTTGCGCGCAGCTCAATGAGGAAGCGGCGGTTGATTTCTTCAACAATCTGATAGATACGCGGAAGAAGTCCCTGGAAAATCCCGATGTCCCACTTTTCGAGTGCTTCAGCGAGAATCGTGTGGTTTGTGTAGGCAAAAGTTTTTGTTACGATTGACCACGCATCATTCCAGCCCATTGAATATTCGTCCATCAGAATACGCATCAGTTCAGGAATTGCGACAACCGGGTGAGTGTCGTTCAGCTGGATAACGTGAAGTTCCGGGAATTTAGAAAAATCCGTGCCGTAATCAGCAACAAAGTGATGCACTAAATCCTGCAGCGATGCCGAACAGAAGAAATACTGCTGCTTTAGGCGGAGAGTCTTTCCCTGCGGGCCGTTGTCGTTCGGATACAGGACGCGCGTAATATTTTCCGCATCGTTGCGCTTAAAAACCGCCTCGTTGTAGCGCATGTCGTTAAAAAGCTGAAGGTCAAAACCGTCCGGGCTCGAAGCCTGCCACAGACGCAGCGTGTTCACAGTATTCGTGTCAAAACCGACAACCGGCATATCGTAAGGAGTTGCAGTCACTTCGTCGGCATTTTCAAGATAGAATCTGTCCTGACCGTCCGGGGTTTTGCCATAGCGGATTTCCCCGCCGAATTTTACGGTAACTGCAAGGTCAGAGCGTTTGACTTCCCACGGATCGCGGTGTTTGAGCCAGTTGTCCGGATATTCAACCTGATAGCCGTTTTCAATGTGCTGTTCAAACATTCCGTATTCATAGCGGATTCCGTAACCATGTCCGGGATAGTCGAGCGTTGCAAGTGAGTCAAGAAAGCACGCCGCAAGGCGACCGAGACCGCCGTTTCCAAGTCCTGCGTCCGGTTCTTCATCTTCGATTAAGTCAAAATTGATGTTCATTTCGCTCAGTACTTTTTTTACTTCGTCCTTGATTCCAAGATTGATTAAATTATTGCTCAGCGCACGCCCCATCAGAAATTCAGCCGAAAGATAATAGAGCTGTTTTACGGGTTTTCTGTCGTATTCTTTCCGGGTTGCCATCCACGCCGGCATGATGACTTCCTGCACAGACGCGCTCACGGCATCAAACAAATCGTGTTCATTTGCCTGCGAAATGTCTTTTCCATACTGACGGCGAAGACGCGCAGCAAGATTTTCACGGAATTCTTCAGCATTAAATTTCATATAATCACCTCGTTCAATGGGTTTCTGATTCTTATTTTACGGGCGCCCCGGCGAGCCGTCGGGCTTTTCAGGGCTACGGCGTCTGCCGCGCCTCCGGTGCTGTCGCACGCGCTGCGCGCCCCTTCCAATCCCTGGCGCATTTTAATATTTTACCACTTTTCAGTTATTTGCTGATTAAAACTACCGCCGACATAGCAGGAATAACATATTTTTCCTGACTTAAAAGCGGTTCTTCTTCCCCCGCCTCACAGATACAGTCCGCCGTTTCAATCGAAGTATCCGTAACCCTGTACCATTTTTTGCCGAGAGTTGCCGGCGGAATCGTTGTCGTCACGTCGTGAATGTCCGTATTAAAGGCGATGTAAAAATCGTTGTCTTCTTCAAGGTTTTGATTTCCTGCCCCGCCCCCAAGCCTGAACGCAAGAAAACGGTTCAGTTTTGACCAGTCGGGCGTCATTCCTTCAATATTAAACCAGTTTATGTCTGCCGGGCTTATGTCCGTTGCCGATTTCTGTCCTTCAAAAAAATCCCGCCGCTTAAACACACGATGGCTTTTTCTCAATTCAATCAGACGGCTCACAAAGGTAAACATGTCGTCGTGCTTTTTCGTGTCGTTCCAGTCAAACCACGAAATTTCATTGTCCTGGCAGTACGGATTGTTGTTTCCCTGCTGCGTGCGCTGAACTTCGTCCCCATAGACAAACATCGGCGTTCCCTGACTCGTAAGAAGGGCGACAAAAAAGTTCTTTATCTGCCGGATACGCGTTCTTTCGATTTTAGGATTTAAGGAAGGACCTTCAAAACCGTTGTTGTAGCTTAAGTTGTTGTCCGTTCCGTCGCGGTTTTCTTCGCCGTTCTGCTCGTTGTGCCTGTCGTTGTAAGAAACTAAGTCATTCAGGGTAAAACCATCGTGGCTTACGACGTAATTTATTGAATGAACCGGTTTTCTGCCGCTGGAAGAATACAGATCGCTTGAACCGGAAATCCTCGTTGCAGCCTCGGTTGAAAGTTTTTCGTCCCCACGGATGAATTTTCTTATTCCGTCGCGGAATCTGTCGTTCCATTCGCACCATCTTCCGCCGGGAAAAGCGCCCGTCTGGTACGCTCCACCACAATCCCACGGTTCTGCAATGATTTTCGTACCGCTCAGAACAGGGTCTTCGCTTATACGGCGTGGCAGAGGAGAATCCGCAGATAAAAAACCATGTTCATCGCGGCTTAAGACGCTTGCAAGGTCAAAACGGAAGCCGTCAACATGCATTTCAAGAACCCAGTAGCGCAGACAGTCGAGGATAAAATCCTGCACCACCGGATGATTGCAGTTCACCGCATTTCCGCACCCGCTGAAATTCACATAATATTCTTTGTTTGAGTTCACCAGCTGATAATAGATTGAATTGTCAAATCCGCGCATGCTGAAAGTTGCGCCGTTTTCATTGCCTTCCGCCGTGTGATTAAAAACGACGTCCAGCAAGACTTCAATTCCCGCCTTATGAAAAGCCTTTACCATGTCCTTGAATTCTTTTACGCACGCTCCCGCCTTTCTGTCCGCAGCATAAGACGCTTTCGGCGCAAAAAAAGCCATCGTACTGTAGCCCCAGTAGTTTACGAGACGCCTTCCGGTTTTTGGGTTCGTGTTCATGTTTTCAAACATGTCGAATTCCTGCACGGGCAGAAGTTCAACGGCAGTAATTCCAAGTTTTTTCAGATAAGGGATTTTTTCCGTCATTCCCCTATAAGTTCCGCGGTATTTTACGTCCGACGAAACCGACTGAGTAAAACCTTTGACGTGCATTTCGTAAATGATTGATTCGTTCAGCGGAGTTTTTAGAGGTTTGTCATCGCCCCAGTCATACGCCGTATCAACGACAACGCATTTCGGCATTTTTGAAAGCGGACATTTTTTATCTGAATCAAGATTTTTAAAGAAAGAAGAATCCGTAAGGGCAAGGGCGCAAGGGTCAATCAGATGAGTATTTGCATCAAAGCGGTGACCTTTTTCCGGCTCAAAAGGACCGTCAACCCTGTAAAGATAGAGCGCACCGGGCTTTAAGCCTTCAATAAAAACGTGCCAGATGTCGCCGGTTCTGTTGATTTTCGGGTCAAGGGTGATTGTTTTGTAAGGAGAATCATCATCGCTGTTCTTAAAAAGTTCCAGAAAAACCGCCACAGCATTACGGCTGAACACACAGAAATTAACACCGTCTGCACAAACGCGCGCACCACAATTCCACGCGCTACCAGGCAAAATCTTTAAACGCTCCATAGAAAGCCATTTTATCACATTCAGAACTTTTGTCATTACAGCGTAGATTGAATTCTGCTATAATCTTCCGCATGGAAAATACAGTTAATTCACAGTCAAAATCTTCCGCAGAACAGAAAACTGCCCTCGTCACAATCATCGGACGCCCTTCCGCAGGCAAATCAACCTTTTTAAACACCGCTTCCGGCGAAAAAGTCAGCATAGTAAGCGCAATTCCACAGACAACGCGCAACGCAATAAAAGGAATCGTCAACACTTCACTCGGACAGCTCGTTTTTGTAGACACTCCGGGCTATCACGAATCAAACAAAAAAATGAACCTGCGCATGCGAAATATCGTTGCAGACCAGCTCGCAAATGCAGATTCAATCCTCTATGTAATCGATTCAACGCGTCCGTGCGGAGATGAAGAAAAACTGATTACGGATCTGCTCAAAGGTCACGAAAAAAAAACAGTCTGCGCCGTCAATAAAATCGACGAAAAAGGCTCAAACCCGGCAAATGCAGCAAAGTTTCTTTCAGAACAGCTCCCCGAACTCGACAGGAAAAACATAATCAATATTTCTGCAAAAAATGATGAAGGAATAAACGACGTTCTGCGTGCACTCTACGATTTAGCCCCGGTCGCTCCGCCACTCTACCCGGAAGAATTCTATACGGATCAGGAAGTTGACTTCAGAATTGCAGAAGTCATCCGCGAACAGGCAATCAACCGTCTGGATCAGGAAATACCGCACTGCGTTTACGTACAGATAGCGGATATGGAAATGCGTTCCCCGACAAAAATGTGGTGCCGTGCCTTTCTGTGCGTAGAAAAAGAAAGCCAGAAAGGAATCGTAATCGGCAAAGGCGCGCAGATGATAAAAACCATCAGGATAGAATCAATCAAACAGTTACGCAAAATCTTCGACTACAAAATCGACTTAGACCTTCAGGTAAAAGTAGACAAGAACTGGCGTCAGAACGACTTAAGGCTGAACAAGATTTTAATGTAAACTGTACGACCTCGTGTCGTACCAAGAAACTTGCGTTTCTTGCGGGATTACAGTCTTT
>CAVJKK010000026.1:0-10118 GCA_963649855.1 Anaerovoracaceae bacterium | reverse complement strand
CCTGTCGAAACCACCAGTTTAGTTTATGCTTGATTTCGACAAGCTCAATCGGCGCAATGTTTTACACTTATTCAAGAGCCTTTTTTAGTATTAATTATAAAAACTCTAAATTAAGGTGAGTTAAAAAATTGAGGAACGGGGACTATAAATTATGTGCCTGAAAAATAAATCCTAAACTGGAAAAATGGAATTCCGATAATTTATGTGTAACGACTTTTTGATTTACATGGAGAAAATATGATCAGAGGATGGTACATTGGTTCGAGCGGCATGAATGCCCAGCAGAACAGACTGGATGCTATTTCCAACAACCTTGCCAACGTTGATACTGCCGGCTATAAGCGCGATATTTCCGTGAGCAAGTCTTTTTCCGAACTTCTTTTACGCAGAACGGAAGCGGACGGCGTCTATAAAACTTCGCTTGGTTCAGCTGATGCAGCACCGGTTATCGGAAAACTAGGGCTCGGCGTTGAAACTAACGAAAACTTTACATCCTTTGAGCAGGGCTCGTTCCGTGCAACAGATTCTGGAACTGATTTTGCACTTTCGGGCGAAGGCTTTTTTTCTGTGGAAACTCCTGCCGGTGAACGCTATACCCGCAACGGAAATTTTCTTCTCGGTAAAGAGGGAATCCTTGTAACAAAAGACGGTTATCCGCTCATGGGTGAAAACGGCTATATCCGCGTGGAAGATGATAAATTCAACGTAAATGAAGACGGAATGATTTATTCAAAAGACGGAGATTTTATCGACCGCATAAAAGTCGTTCGTTTTGACAATGAACGTTACTTAAAGAAGATGGGAAACAGCCTGTGGTCTGCAAACGACATTTCAGGTGATGCATATGTCGCAGAGGGCGGTGAACGTCCGAAAATGATGCAGGGCTACATGGAAACAAGTAACGTTAACGTTGTTGAAGAAATGGTAAAGATGATAGAAGTGAACCGTGCGTACGAAGCAAACCAGAAAACGATTCAGAGTGAAGATTCGATGATGTCGACACTGTGGACAAAAGTTGCAGTTTCGCGCTAAGGGCAGGGGGAAAGATAAATGGTAAGAAGCTTGTGGACAGCCGCAACGGGCATGAACGGTCAGCAGTCAAATCTTGATGCAATTTCAAACAACCTTTCAAATGTAAACACGACGGGCTTTAAACAGCAGCGCGTTGAATTTGAAGACCTTGTTTATCAGAACGTAAAACTTGCGGGAACACCTGCAACGGAAGATACGGTAACTCCGGTTGGAATTCAGCAGGGGGCGGGAACAAAAGTTGCAGCAACTCAGCGCATTTTTACCCAGGGCTCTCTGCAGAACACCGGCGTTGATACGGATATTGCCGTGGTTGGTGACGGTTTTTTCCGCGTGCAGCAGTATGACGGAAGCTATGCCTATACTCGCGACGGTTCTTTTAAGGTTGACATGAACGGTCAGCTGGTCAATTCAAACGGTTTGCGCGTAATGCCTGAAGTAATTCTTCCGGAAGGTTTCGACATTCATTCCCTGACGATTGCAGATGACGGCCGGGTAAGCGTTAAGGTTTTTGGTCAGAATGATCCGATTGAAGTTGCCCAGCTTGAACTTTACCGTTTTCCGAACAATGCGGGACTTGAAGCAGGCGGCGACAACCTCTATAAAGTGACGAACGCTTCAGGGCAGGCAATTGCAGGTCGCCCGGGATTTGACGGTTTCGGCGTTACAAAGCACAAGTTCGTTGAAATGTCGAATGTTTCTGTTGTAAATGAAATGGTGCAGATGATTGTTGCTCAGAGGGCATACGAGTTCAACTCAAAGGCAATCCAGACAACAGATTCAATGCTGAGCACAGCCGTAAACTTGAAGCGGTAAAAAGTCGATAAACTATAAGTAACGGGCAGAAAAAAGCATGAGGGGACAGAAATGATTACTTCGGTTACAGGTGGAATAAGTTCAATTACAAACGGGCAGGGCGCATTGCAGAGTGCAAAAGTGTCTTCCGAAAAAAGTCGTTTTGAAGATTTAGTCCGCTCTGTTTACGGTCAGACCGGTGCCGGAAGCAATCTTTCGAGTTCTCAGGTTGCTTCAGAAGGCAGGTTGAACGGCGACTGGTCTTCGGGTTTTGCCGGAACTTTCAAAAATGAAAAAGACAGGGCTTCTCTTCCTGTCGGAGCGGCTGCAAATCAGGCAAATCCTCATGTAAAGCAGCAGACAATCGACAGAACGTCAAAACTCTACGAAAAATCCCTTGAAATGGAATCCTACATCGTAAAAATGATGGTGAATCAGATGCGTAAAACCGTAATCAAGGCGGATTCAAATTCTGATTTTGCTTCAAAAATGTATGAAGACATGCTTTTTGACGAATACGCAGTGAGCCTTACTAAAAATGCCGGTTTCGGTCTTGCAGACCAGATGTATCTTCAGCTTTCTGCAAACACGACGGACGTTACGGCTTAATACATTTGCTTACTCATAATTGAACGAAAAGCCTAAAAGAAGTAAAATGGCTTTCAAATGAATGAGTCATATTTACCTGAAGACCTTAACGGTTTTCATATTCACTGTGTCGGTATAAAGGGAACCGGCGTTGCCGCTCTTGTAGAAATCCTGCATGCACGTGGCGCTGTCATTACCGGAAGCGATGTTGCCGAACGCTTTTACACTGACGAAATCTTAGAAAAACTCGGTATAAACCCCCTCGAATTTAATTCAAAAAACATTACGGATTCTGTCCAGCTTGTAATCTATTCAAGTGCTTACAATGCGGACACAAATCCTGACCTTGCAGAAGCGAAACGGCGCGGAATTCCTGCAATCCTCTACACTCAGGCTCTCGGTGCTTTTTCTAAAAATGCGTATTCGTGCGGAGTGTGCGGTGTTCATGGGAAAACGACGACAACCGGGCTCTGCGGTTCGATTTTTAAGGAACTTAAACTTGCAGGCTCTGTTCTTGCAGGAAGCATAATTTCTTCTTTCGGCGGATGTACTTTTTCAAGCGGTGCAGACTGTAAACACACCGCGGACGGAAAAAAGATTTTCATTGCAGAAACTTGTGAATATCAGCGTCACTTTATGTCGTTCTTCCCGCAGAAAATCATTCTTACTTCCGTAGAAAGCGATCATCAGGATTATTATCCGACGTATGAAGATATCCGTGCGGCGTTTGTTGATTATGTCTGCCTTCTGCCTGAAGGCGGGCAACTGATTTACTGTGCAGATGACAAAGGTGCTGTTGAAACGGCACAGATTGCCTTGAAAAAACGTCCGGACATAAAACTAATTCCCTACGGTGTAAATGCAGACGGGGATTACAAACTTGAATTCGGAAAAATTCAGGGCGGAAAGCAGTATTTTACCGTAAAAGCGCTCGGAGAATGTGCAATCTGCGTGCCCGGACTTCACAACGTGCGGAATTCGGCGGCAGCGGTTGCCCTCAACTGTGAACTTTTAAAGACGGCAGACAAAAATCCGGAAGATTACGCTGAACAGATAAGGGCAGGGCTTTTGAACTTTGCGGGCGGAAAACGGCGCAGCGAAATTGTCGGCAGGGCAAAAAATGCTCTGGGGCAGGAAGTGATTTTCATTGACGATTATGGTCATCATCCGACGGCAATAAAAACGACGCTTGCAGGCTTCCGCGAATTCTACAGTGGACACAAAATCATCGTTGATTTCATGAGTCACACCTACACGCGTACTGCAGCCCTTCTTGAAGACTTTGCTTCATGTTTTGACAGCGCAGACAGGGTAATCATCAATAAAATTTACGGCAGTGCACGCGAAAATGCAGAAAATGCAAAAGTTTCCGGTGAAATTCTTGCCGAACACGCAAAGAAATACCACAGGGACGTTACTTACTGTAAGGAATTTGATGAAGCTGCCGCAACAGGATTAAAGATGCTCAGCGAACCGAGCGGGGAAGAGTATCCGGACGGCTATCTTTTTGTAACGATGGGCGCAGGAAACAACTGGCAGGTCGGAACAAAAATTCTTTCAGAACTGAAAAAATAAAGGTGAAAAATTATGAACAGCATGACCGGATACGGTTTTAAAGAAACCATCGTTGAAAACACGCAGATCAGCGTGGAGATAAAATCCGTAAACAACCGCTTTCTGGATTTAAACGTGAACCTTCCTTCGTTTTTAAATCCTCTTGAAGCAAAATTACGCAAAATCGTTTCAGAAAAAATTGTCCGCGGCAAAGTTGACCTTACAATCCGCGTAAAGGACATGAACTCAACTGCAAAAGTAAATCCTGACCCGCAGGCAGCCGTCATGTACAGGGACGCAATCGCAAAAATCAATGAAGCTCTCGGCTACGGGGAACAGAACATTCCGCTTTCGCTGATTGTTGCGCAGGACGGAGTTCTGAACGTTACCCACGAATTTGACGCCGAAAGTTACTGGGCAAAAATTGAAGGCGTGTTTGACGAAGTTTTTGATCAGTTCATAAAAGACCGCGCGCGCGAAGGTGAAAATCTAAAAGTTGATTTGCTGAAAAAACTCGGCACCCTCGATGAATGTGCTGCTTTTTTTAAGGAATGGCAGCCAAAGATGGAACAGAAGTTTAAGGAGCAGATTACGACCCGTTTTAAGGAACTTCTGGGCGACAGCGTCGACGAAAACCGCATAATGACGGAAGTTGCTTCAATGATGATAAAATACACAATCAACGAAGAGATTATCCGCCTGCACAGCCATTTAAAAGCCCTCCGCAAGGAATTTGAAGAAAATCCTGTTCCCGGAAAGAGAATTGATTTTATCTGCCAGGAAGCAAACCGCGAAATAAACACGATCGGCTCAAAAAATCAGTTTACGGAAGTCGGACAGATGGTAATAAATGCAAAAGATGCCCTCGAAAACATCCGCGAACAGAGCAAAAACGTTGAATAAAAACTGGAGAAAATTATGAAATTAAACAGAGAACTTCGCGTTGCAATCAGCGGAAAATCCGGCTGCGGAAATACGACGGTTTCTACGCTTTTGAGCAAAACACTCGGCGTAACGCTCATAAATTACACTTTCAGGCAGCTTGCCGCAGAAAAAGGACTTACGCTTGCGCAGGTCATTGAAAATGCAAAAACGGACGATTCCTACGATGAATACGTTGACAGTCATCAGGTTGAACTTGCAAAAAAAGAAAGCTGTGTCCTCGGAAGCCGTCTTGCAATCTGGATGCTGAAAGAAGCAGACTTGAAAGTCTATCTTTATGCCAGCGACCAGACTCGTGCAGAGCGCGTCTTCAACAGGGAAGGCGGAAACCTTGCAGAAATTGCGCGTTTTACTGCGATGCGCGACAGCGAAGACAGCCGCCGCTACAAAAAACTTTATGGCATCGACAACAATAAATATGATTTTGCAGATTTGATAATCGACACGGCAAATTATACGCCGGAACAGATTGTAGATTTGATTCTTGCAGAATTGAAAAAGCGCGGGTTTACAGACTAGAATACGGGCGGTTCAGCAACTTACATTGTCGAACCGCCCACGGCGCGTGGTTAATCACTGCCACCGCTTTCTAGTATTTTGATTCAGCGTAACCGATCCAGCCTTCATTTTCGATAAGGGCTTTTTCAAAGCCTTCAAGCTTAAACGGATAACTTTTTGAAAGAGAACCGGCAATGAGTTTTACTTTCCATGTGCCGTCTTCTTTCTGTTCAATCTTGCATTCGCAGTCTTTGTCGGCAAAAGTGCGGAACATGTCTTCAATGTCTTTTTTAGGCATTTCAAGAGCCATAAGTCCGCAGTTGTACATGTTCTGGCGGAAAATGCGTGCAAAGTTCGGAGCAATTACCGTGTAAATTCCGTTTACTTCAAGTGCCCAGGGAGCATGTTCACGGCTTGAACCGCAGCCAAAGTTTTCACGCGTGATGATTACTTTTTTTCCAGGAACGTCCCTTTTTGCATCGAAACCGTCAAGCTTGAGGTCTTCGAGACAATAAGGCTTTAATGCCTGTTTTGAAATTTCTGTCAGATATTTTGCAGGAATGATTTCGTCAGTGTTAATGTCTGAGCGATCCAGAAAAAGTACCGGTCCACCGAATGCTTTCATATTTTATCCCCTTTTTATTTTTTGCAGGAAATGAAAACTCATTTCCTGTTTTTTATATTTTATAGCGGTTTTCAGCCTTTATAAAGTTCAGAATTCGTAATTGTGCCCGCAATTGCAGTTGCAGCAGCAGAAGCAGGGCTCATCAGGTGAACCATTCCGCCTTTGCCCATGCGTCCGTTGAAGTTGCGGTTCGTTGTTGAAGCGCAGACTTCACCTTCTGCAAGTACACCGTTTGACATTCCAAGACAGGCACCGCAGGTAGGGTTTGTTACACAGAATCCTGCATCAAGGAAGATGTCAATCAGCCCTTCTTCAACAGCCATTTTATAGATTTTTGGAGTTGCCGGGGAAACGATTCCGCGCACGCCTTCAGCCAGTTTTTTGCCTTTCAATACTTTTGCAGCAATGCGGAGGTCAGAAATGCGTCCGTTTGTGCATGAACCGATGTAAATCTGGTCAACATGAGTTCCCTTCATTTCTGAAATCTTTTTAATCTGATCCGGCTTATAGTTGATTGTGCAGACTGGTTCAAGGTTTGAAAGATCTTCAGTAATCACTTTTTCGTAAACAGCGTCCTCGTCGTCGTGCCATTTTGAATAGTCGGCAATTGCTTCTTCCTTTGTCTTGTATTCGTCTTTGATGAATTCCCAGAGATATTCAACAGTTTTTGCATCCGGGAAGCAGATTCCGCTTGTTCCGCCGGCTTCTACTGCCATGTTGCAGAGCGTCATTCTTTCTTCCATGCCCATATTGTCAACGACCGGACCCGTGAACTCAACTACGCAGTTTGTTGCACCGTTTACACCGATTTTTCCGATTAAGTGGAGGATTACATCCTTTGCGTAAACGCCTTCCTTAAGTTTGCCGTTCAATACAAATTTGATTGTTTTCGGTTCGCGGAAAGAGCAGACGCCTTTAAGGATTCCGACTTCAAGGTCTGTTGTTCCGACGCCGGCTGCAAATGCACCGAACGCTCCGTGAGTGCAGGTGTGGGAATCGCCCATGATTACCGTATATCCCGGGCGGACAAAGCCTTTTTCCGGGAAGATTGCGTGGCAGACGCCGTTGGCACCAATGTCAAAAAAGTCCTTTACGTTGTTGCGGCGTGCCCAGTCCCTCAAAATCTTTCCCTGAGTTGCAGTCTTGCTGTCTTTTGCAGGAGTTACGTGGTCAATTACGGCTTTGATTTTTGTTGAATCAAAAACGCGATCCATTCCGCGTTCAACCAGATCATTGATTGCGACCGGAGTCGTAATTTCATGACAGAATACACGGTCAAGTTTTAAAACGTATGTTCCTTCAAACGGAGTATCTACCAGGTGCGATTCAAAAATTTTCTGAGCAATAGTCTTTCCCATCTTCAGTACCTCTTAAGTTCTTAAGTATTTTTAAATAATCTACAGTTTATCTTAATAATTTGCAAGAACTAAAGTTTAAGGAAAGTGAAAACGTGCGCCGTGCCGCCTGCATAATTTTCTAGTTGAGGACTTCTACACCGGTAGAAGAAATTGCCGAATTGATGGCAGCTTCGTCAGCACCGTCGAAATCAACCAGCACCTGTGACTTATCTGCATTTGCAGTACATGCCGTAACACCGCCGACAGCCTTTACTGCTGCTTCTACCTTTGCGCATGTGTCTGCGTCAAACATTCCGACTACATATATTTTTTTCTGCATAATGGATTTTCCCCTGCAAGATTCTTAAAAATTTCTCCCCGAATTATATCAGCAAACATAAGTTATTTAAACAAATTTTGTTTTCATAATCTTTTTTTTATTCCGCTCTGCCTGATGAAGTCCTGTCATTGCCGGCGTTGCCGTATTTTTCACTTCCGGAAAGTTTTTTTCCTTCTCCGATTTTGTCTGAAAGGGTTTTCCCAAGCTGACCGCACGCTCCGCCGATTTCCCGCCCGCGCCTTGTCCTCAGTGTTACGTTCAGTCCCGCTTTTTCAAGTTTTTCTACAAAACGGCGGCATTCATTGTTTGAAGGCTCTGTGAACGGCAGCGTTTCTACTGGATTCCACGGAATCAGGTTGATGTTTACGTCGATTCCCGTTGCAAAATCAATCATGTTCTGTGCGGACTGTTCGCTCGTATTTGTGTCGTGAAGGAGAGCCGCTTCGAGAGTTACGCGCTTGCCTGTTTTTTTTGCATAATAGTCGATTGCTTTGCGAAGGTCTGCAAGCGGATTTGTTTTTGTAATCGGCATGATCTGTTCGCGAAGGGCTGAGTCTGCCGTCGTTAAAGATACTGCAAGCCTGATTAAAGGTCCGTTGTCTGCAAGGTCGTAAATTCCCTTGATGACGCCTGAAGTTGAAAGCGTGATTCTTCTGCCTGAAAGTGCGCGCCCGCGTTTATCCGTCAAGACCTTAATTGCCTTTCTTACGGCAGGAAGATTCATCATCGGTTCTCCCATGCCCATAAAGACGATGTTGTCGAGAGGACCTGCATGCTTTTCGAGAAATAAAAACTGTTCAACGATTTCTGATGAGGTGAGGCTTCTTGCAAGCCCCAGATTTCCCGTCTGGCAGAACGCGCAGTTCATGGCACAGCCGACCTGACAGCTTACACAGGCGGTCTTTCTTCCTTCCTTGTCCGTTAAAAGGACTGTTTCAACCGCCATGCCGTCTTTCAGCGTAATCTGAAGTTTTATCGTTCCGTCGGGATCTTTTAAGACTTTTGAAACTTCACAGCAGCGCAATTCTGCCTTTGAAGCAAGTTCATCGCGCAAGTCTTTGCTCAAGTTTGTCATGGCGTCAAAGGAATCTGCGCCTTTTCCAATCCATTCAAAAATCTGTCTGCCGCGAAATGCCGGCGAAATGCCGAGCTGTTCCGCAATCTCTTCCGGTAAAAGTCCTGATATTGCTGTTTTTTCCTGCATCGTGCATAAAAAATAATGTTTTTTTGAACTAATTTAAAGGCTTTCCGCTGACAATTTTATCGAGCATTTCAGAAATGGCAGTGCTTTTTGTTCCCGACTTCAAGAAATTCTTTAAAATCTCGATTGCCTTGTCTTTCTGGTTCATCTTTAAGTAGCAGTCTGCAAGATCAACGTAAAGACGGTAATTTTTCGGGTCGTTGGCAATCAAAGTGTTCAGCCTTTCAACCGCTTCGCTGTATTTTCCTTCACCCTTGCAAAGGAGGGCAAGCCCCAAGGCAGCGTAAATGTCAAAATCGATTTCCATCGCCTTGTTGTAGTATTCGGCAGCGGTCTTGTAGTCGCCCGTGTTTCTGTAGGCGTCGCCGGCGCGGGTTAAGATTACCTTGTTGTTCGGGTCGTTCTTGAGGATTCTGTTCCAATATTCGATTGAGCGGTACTGCTGGTTCATTCCGCGGTAACAGTCGGCAAGCCCGAAAAGCACGTAGAAATTTTCAGGATCCATTTCGAGTGCGCGGTCAAAATACTTTACGCCCTGTTCAAAAGTCTTTAACTTGCGGTGGCAGTTTCCGATGGAAGTCAAAACGCGGATATCAACGGCTTTTTCGTTGATGTCGAGCATTTTCGTCCAGTAGTAGAGCGCGTCCTTGTATTCCTTAAAATCGTAGTAGAGGTGACCGATTCCGATGAGCGCGTAGGCGTTGTTTTCTTCCATGTCGAGGACTTTTAGATAAAGTTCCTTCGACTTTTTGAAGTCACGGATTTTTCTGTAGGCATCTGCAACGCGGGTCAAAACGGTGATGTTTCTGTCGTCGTGAACAAGGTACTGCTCCCAAATTTCGATTGCCTTCTGATATTTGTTCAGAGCCTTGTAGCAGTCTGCAAGCCCGAAAAGCGCATAATTGTTCCCAGGATGGAAAGAAAGGCATTTTGAATAGAAATCAACGGCGTCTTTAAAGTGATTCTGCTTGCGCTCACAGTCGCCGAGCCCGACAAGGGCGTAGTTGTTGTTTTCTTCAAGGTTTAAGATTGATTTGAACGCATCAACTGCCTCGCTGATTTTGTTTTCCTTTAAGTACTGATAGCCTTTTTTTGAAATTTCAGCGATTTCTGCAGCAGTACTGCTTTTTTCTGCGTCACCTTCTGATGCGAAAAGTTCCGGTTCTGTTTTTGATTCTTCTGACATTTTTTTCTGTCTCTCCATAAAGC
>CAVJKK010000025.1:4089-10281 GCA_963649855.1 Anaerovoracaceae bacterium | reverse complement strand
GGAAGACACAGACCTTATGTGCTTAAAGGGCAGCCTTCTTCTTTCGGCAGGAAAGACGGCAGAGGCGGCACAGACGGCTTCTTTACTCTTAGAAAAAGAACCTCAGAACGTAGAAGTCTTAAACCTTAACTTCATGGTAGCAAAGCAGAAGAAGGACAAGGTAAACAAGACGAAGTTCATAAAACAGATTCTTGCGCTCGAACCTTACAACGCAGAGGCAAATATTGAACTAGGCGACGAGCAGGCACTTAAGAAAAACTGGCGCAACGCCCGCGACTATTACAAGAAAGCACTCACGAAAGACGCCGACAATCAGGAAGCCCTGTTCGGTTTTGCCAAGATGAGTTACTACATGGAAAAGGACGATGACGCCAAAAAAGCATTCAACCGCCTGTACGAACTCGACCCGAAAAACCCGCAGGTAAACTCATATCTCGGAAAATACGCAGCAGAAAGTTCTCAATACAAAAAGGCAATCGAGTATATAAAGGTTGCAATCGAGGAAGACCCTACCAACACAGACTACTGGTTCGACCTTGGAACGTGGAGCCGCATGAGCGGAAACTACAAGGCGGCAGAAGAAAGCTGGATGAGGGCTGTAGCACTTGAACCGGAATATTTCCTCGGATACGCCTATCTCGCAGGACTTTACGACGAACAGTCCAGAAGGGAAGAAGCACTTGTCTACTACAGAAAGACAGTTGAAAAGAACCCTCAGTACTATTACGCATACGAAAGCCTCGGAATGTATGCATGGGGCGCGGGAAACTGGGCGGAATCTCAGAAAGCGTTTGAGTGCGCACTCGAAAAAAATCCGGACAGCATTTCCTACAAACTCATGATCTGTGCCTGCCTTTACAGGCAGAATAAAATCCAGGAGATGAAAACTTTTACCGAAGGTCTTATGAAAAAACTCCCGGACCGTAAGGGACTTGAATACAAATTCGTGAGAATGTACCACGACCGCGGCGGAGATGCAGACGCAGCCTTAAGCGTTTCCAAAGAAACAAACCGCACAAAAAAAGGACGCTACCTTTTTTATCTCGCACTTTTCTACGAACTGACGAACAAAGACAGTCTCGCCCATAAATACTATAATGAAGTTACTGCAATGCAGAGCCCGATGTTCTTTGAATATCGTATGGCTCAGTGGGCTGGTGGGGAAGAAAAATAAAGATGAGTCAGACAGAGAAAGTATTGAAATTCGGTGAAAGAGAGATAATTTTAATCGGAACGGCGCACATAAGTCATGAAAGCTGTGAAGAAGTCAAAAGGGCAGTTGAAGAAAAAACTCCGGACTGCGTGGCAATAGAACTCGACGAAGGACGCTACAAGTCCTTAAACGACGCAGAAAGCTGGCGCAACCTTGACATCATAAAGGTACTGAAAAAAAAGCAGGGTTTCTTACTCCTTGCAAACCTTGTCCTCTCGGGATTTCAGCGGAGGATGGGAACAAACGTCGGTGTAAAGCCGGGAGATGAAATGCGCGCTGCAGATTCTTCTGCAAAAGAAAAGGGAATCCCGGTTGCAATGGTAGACCGCCCGATTCAGGTAACCTTAAGGCGTGCGTGGGCAGTCAACTCTTTCTGGGGAAAATGCAAGCTCCTTTCCGCTCTGATTGCAAGTGCTTTTGATAGCGAAGAAGTAAGCGGCGAACAGATTGAAAACCTTAAGAACAGCTCGGAAATGGACAGCATGATGAAAGAACTTTCCGACTACATGCCTGTCGTAAAGAAAGTCTTGATCGATGAACGCGACCGTTACCTTGCAAGTAAAATCTGGGAGTGCGAAGGCAAAAAGACGCTTGCGGTCTTAGGTGCAGGGCATCTTCCCGGAGTTGAAGCATATTTGAATCAGCTTGCGACGGGAGAAAAGTCTTCAGACGTTGCAGATATAGCAGAAGTTCCGCCGAAGAGTAAGGCTTCCACAGTTGCAGGCTGGTCAATCGTTGCGCTGATTGTTGCACTGATTGCGGCAAGTTTCGTCTACGGCGGAACACAGAACGGCGTAAAGATGGTAGGTGCGTGGTTCTTCTGGAATGCACTTCTTGCGGGGCTCGGCGCACTTCTTGCACTCGCTCACCCGGTAACGATTTTAGTTTCGGCAGCAGCCGCTCCGTTTACAAGCCTCTGTCCGCTCATCGGGGTAGGAATGGTAGCAGGACTCGTACAGGCAGTCATCTGCAAGCCTAAAGTAAGTGACCTCGAAAGCCTGCAGGACAGCATCACGTTCAAAGGCTTCTATAAAAACAGGCTTCTGCGCGTCCTCCTCGTCTTCTTCCTTTCTTCGCTCGGCTCTTCCATAGGAACGTTTGCAGCGGGAACGAACCTTTTAGTGAACGTAGGACAGTTCTTCGCGCAGATTTTCAAGTAAATGCGGGAAACACGGTGATTGAGCCTGTCGCCGTTCAGAAACACATTCACTCAAAAGTCAGTAACCTTTGGGTCAAAAGTCAGTAACCTTTGGGTCAAAAGTCAGTAACTTTTAGGTCAAAAGTCAGTAACTTTTAGGTCAAAAGTCAGTAACTTTTGAGTGAAAAGTCAGTAACTTTTGAGTGAAAAGTTGGTAACTTTTGAGTGAAAGATGTAAAACACGGTGATTGAAGAAGATTCAGTCTTTAGTGCCTTTCCTGGCATAGTTTGTGAGAGGCTATTTGAATTTAGTGTAAAAACTCGAAGTTAAGGTTATTAGTACACGCTTGATTTCGACAGGCTCAATCGGCGCTGAGTAAAAACTTTTCAACTTTTTGAGTCACTATAAGAAAAGTCTTATTTTGCGTTTACGTTTTTTTAAAGAATTTATTTTCTGTTTTTTCTATAATCTTCAGCATGAAGCGTTGCATTAAAAAATCATTCTTCTTACCTGTTTTTCTTTGTTCTTCCCTTTTTGCTTTTACCGAAGGGCAGACGGTGCAGCAGGATTTTCTGCAGAATCCCGAATATTCGCGCTTAAGTGAACTTCTTACGGGCTATCTTTCAAACGACCTTGATTTAAAGAAAGCGGTCTTAACGGCGCAGTCAAAGGCTCTTTCGCTAAAATCTACCGAAATTCAGAACGGAATCGACGTTTCAATTTCCACGGGGAACATTTCCGTTACGACGGATGTTTCCGGCAAATCAACCGTTACGGCGTCTCCTTCTCTCTCAGTTGACTTTCCGATGGTGAGCGATGCCAGCGTGAGCGTTTCAATTCCCTATACTGTGGAGGACGGTTCTTCCTATGTGAGTGCCGGAAGCGTGGCGGGAACTGTCGGAATCATTTCTTCTTCTGCAAAAGAACGCGAGGTTGAACTTTTAAAGGCTGAGCGCTCCTACACCGAAGCAAAGCGCAGTGTGCGGGAATGTGCACTGACGGCGGAAAAAGAATTCTACGAAAACTTAAAGAAACTCTATAACTATGCGATTTCAATCCATACGGCAAAAAATGATCTATACGATGATTCCCTCGATTTGCGCGTACTTGAAACCGAAGGCTACAGCAAGACTTCCGCAAAGTACCGTCAGGCTCTGTTAAAAGTAAAGAGCGATGAGCGCGATGTTCAGGAACAGCAGCGTCTTCTGGAAAAGGAAACGGCGGTTTTTGCTATGAAGTGTGGAAAAGAGTTTTCGCGCACGTCGGAAAGTTTTGACGAAAAGCGTGAAAAAGGCGAAGAAGGAAGCGACTACAATCAGGAAGCGGCGGGCGAGGCAGCTTACAGGGCTGCGATTGAGTTTCTGCCGGATGCAATCCCCGCGGTCAAGGAAGAGCGGATTTTTGATTACTCTGAAGACGACTATACTTCGGTTGAAAGTTCAAACTGGGATAAAACGATTGCAGAACTTGAACGCAAGGCGGATACCGCATTTTCGATGAGTGCGACCGGTGAATACAAGTTCAATTCAGCGCAGTCTGCCTATGATGATGCCGGGGCAAAACTGAACTTTGACTGGAAGGGGCTTTCGGCAAGTGCAGGTTTCTATGTTCCTACGGGAAACAACCTTCTTCCGCAGAATGAAAATTCTTCTGTAACTAAAAACGACAAACCGTATTTTCAATTCGGGGTTTCGCTCAGTCCTAACGAGTGGCGTCTGTGGAAAATCCAGAAAGAGCAGGACAAACTCGACGAACAGACGGAAGACATTGCCATAAAGGCGGCGCGTGACGACTACGAAACGGACGTTCTCGACAAGGTTTCTACTTTCCACGACATCAAATGGTCGGAGAATTCGTATGCAGACCAGCTCGACATGTACACGCAGCTTGCGGCGGATATGGAAAAATGGTACTCGCAGGGACTCGTAACGGAAAGCGATTTGAACGATGCCGTGAACAACCGCGAAAAAGCCCGCTTAAACGTAATGCTCAATGCGATAGACCTTTTAATCTATAACGATGAAGTAAAACTCCTTTTCAACACAGAGGATTCGGAATGAAAAAACTTTCAAAAACTCAAAAAATCGTGATTATAAGCGCGGTTTCCGTACTTGCTGCCTGTGGAGGTGTCTTCGGCGCAAAAAAAGCCGTCAGCGCTTCTAAGCAGTCTGATATGACTATGTACATGGTAAAGAAAGAGACTTACGAGAATGTAATCGAAATTGCCGGCACAGTGAGCGCAGCAAAAAGCCAGACTTTGAAGTCGCTTAACGACGGAACTGTAATCGGCGTCTACAAAAAAGAAGGAGATTCCGTAAAAGAGGGCGATTTAATCGTACAGCTTGATGACACGGAACAGCAGTACAACCTTGCAAACCTTGACTACGAAATCTCTGTCGCAAAGCAGAACCAGACGAGCGGTAAAATCAGCCTGATGCAGAGTCAGCGCAAGTCCTTGGTACAGAAAATCCGCGACCGCAGGATTGAAGCGACTTTTGACGGCATAATTGCAGACCTTGACGTAGACCCGGGCGACTATCTTGAAGCAAAGGATTCTGTCGGAACTCTCGTAGATACGAGCTATCTTACGGCAGAAGTTGAAGTTGCAGAAACCGACGTTTCAAAATTAAAAATCGGGCAGAAGGTCATTTTCACCTTTCCTGCCTACGAAAACGAAGTAGAAGGCTACCTTGTTTCCTATCCGGCAATCGGAGAAGTTACGAGCCGCGGGGCAACGGTCGTAAACGCAACGGTGCGGATTGACAATGTTCCCGATGGAATCCTTCCGAATTTCAGCTTTACCGGCAAAATCTATATCACTGACCCTGAAACGAAAATCGTGGTTGAACGCTATGCAATCGGCCACGAAGAAGGCAAGGCGTTTGTAGAAGTAGTGGAACGCGGCGGAAAGACTTCAAAAGTTACGGTAGAAGTTGAACCGTATACGGCGGATTATGTCTGCGTAAAGAGCGGACTTAACGGCGGGGAAATGCTTAAAGCGCAGAGTTCTGCGGGTAAAAGCGGAAGGATGCGTACCACGATGAAAGGCAAACAGTCGTCAAATTCTACAAGCCAGCAGGGACAGGGCGGCGGACCTATGGGCGGACCTCCGCCGATGTGATGACAGAACGCGTAAGATAAGTCAGACGGAGCAGACATGGCAAACGTTATTTCAATGCAGAACGTTACGAAAATTTACTCGATGGGTGAAGAACAGGTTCACGCGCTGCGGGGAATCAGTTTTGAAGTTGAACAGGGAGAGTTCCTTTCTATAATGGGACCTTCAGGCTCAGGGAAGTCAACCTGTATGAACATGATAGGCTGTCTTGACCGTCCTACCGGCGGAATCGTAAAGATCGGCGGAAAGGAAACTGCAAGGATGACGGAAAAAGAACTCGCCGTCTTGCGCAATAAGACAATCGGGTTTGTCTTCCAGCAGTATCACCTCTTACCGTCAATGACGGTGCTTGAAAACACGATGATGCCGCTTCGGTATCAGGGAATCGATAAGCATCTGCGCAAAGATATGGCGATGGACGCGCTTGAAAAAGTGGGATTGAAGGACAGGGTGAATCACCTTCCGAACGAACTTTCCGGCGGACAGAAGCAGCGTGTTGCAATAGCGCGCGCAACAGTTACGAAACCTTCTATTATACTTGCTGACGAACCGACCGGAGCTCTGGACAGCACGACCGGCGAGCAGGTGCTTGAGCTGTTCGGACAGATAAACGATGCGGGCACGACGATAGTAATCGTAACGCATGACCCGAGAATCGGCGCCGCAACTAAACGGTGCATCCACATATTCGATGGGCAGATACAGAAAGACGAACGGCAGAC
>CAVJKK010000025.1:0-3852 GCA_963649855.1 Anaerovoracaceae bacterium | reverse complement strand
AACTTTGCCCGCAGCAAGACCCGCACTTTTCTTTCGCTTTTAGGCGTAATAATCGGCGTTGCCAGCGTAATCGTAATTACAAGCATGGGTGCGTCTTCCACAAAGCAGATAGAAGACACGTTCGGTTCTTCCGGACTTGACATAGTATGCGTGCAGGCGGGTGGCTTTATGCGCAGAAACCGCGACTCAGTCACCCTCAAATTCAACGAAAGTTTCCGCACGGAACTGTTTGATTCAATCCAGAACATAAAGAAAATCTGGTACAAGAATCAGGCGTCATTTACGGTTACCTACGGCGAAACGAGCGTAACTTCAACCGCTTACGGAATAGAACCCGGCTATCTTGAAATGTACGGCTTGAAACTTGACTACGGAGAAAACTTTACAGTTACGGACGATTACGCCGGAAGTCAGAAGATGATAATCGGCAGTGAAGTCGCTTCTTCCCTCTTCCCCGACGGAAACGCAGTCGGAAAGAACGTACTTGTCGTAACGAGCAGCGTGCCTTTTTCGTTCAAGGTAATCGGCGTATTAAAGGAACAGTCGGCAGGAATGGAAAACTCAACAACGGGAATCTACATTCCCCGCGGTTTCTATTCAAAGAAAATCAGCCCGAATCCCGACGCAGACCAGATAATGATTCAGGCGACAGATTCAAAATACTGTACCACGATGGTTACGGATGTGACAAACCTCACGAACGAAAAAGCCGGCAGTGAAGGCGCGGTAAAAATCAATTCAATGCAGACGATGATAGAACAGATGAGCAGCATAACGAACACGCTTTCAATCATGCTCTCGGGAATTGCGGCAATTTCGCTTTTAGTAGGCGGAATCGGAATCATGAACATAATGATTGTAACCGTAACGGAACGCCGCCAGGAAATAGGAATCAGAAAAGCATTGGGCGCAAGTCCGGCAGCAATCTGCAGACAGTTCTTAGTAGAAAGCGCGAGCATCACGCTTTTAGGCGGCATAATCGGCGTAATACTTGGCTTAGTAATAAGTTTTGTTGTGCAGTACGTAAAGGGACAGCCCTACGCAATCCAGATAAATGCGTGCTTAATATCGTTCCTGTTTTCCGTAATGGTAGGCGTCTTCTTCGGCTTAAGTCCCGCCATGCGCGCCAGCAAACTGGACCCCGTCCTCGCACTTGCCGGGTGAGTCGTGTAAACATCTGTTGCAGAATCAAGATTAAATTTTTTAGTAACTGTGTAAATTGTCAGAAAAAGGCGCGCGCGACATCGTGTCGCGGTCCAAGAAATGCTGTGCATTTCTTGCGGGGACTTCAGTCTTTAGTGCCATCCTTGGCACAGTTGTCAAATAGCCGTAGCCGGGGTTCTGTCCACGAACGCATCTTGAGCTTTGCTCAATCATGCGGCTCGTGGCAGGTTCCCGGCGAGAGGCTATTTGAAGTTGTTTAATGACTTCAGATGAAATGATGACAGAACCGACCGGAAGCCTTTTTTGCAGTTGCTCACAAAAGAGTTTGTTTTTTCTTAAATCTTATTGACATGAAACCGAAGTTAGATTATGCTAACAGATGTAGTTAGCTTGTGCTAACCAGTGTACCTCATGGCAGTCCGGTGCTTAAGTTCTGACTGTTTCTCTGGAGCGCCGTACTGCCATCTTTTTTTGGGGGACAAAATTAAAAAGAGGTTTTATTATGAAAACAGCAATCGTTTACGCTTCAACGACAGGTAATACGGAACAGCTTGCAAACGCAATAAAGGAAGCCGCTCCTGACGCATATTTCAGCACGGCAGATGTTGCCGACGCAAACGAAGTATTGAGTGCAGATTTGATTCTTTTAGGAAGTCCTGCGATGGGAGCAGAGCAGCTTGAAGACTCGATGGAAGAGTTCTTCAGCGGAATTGAAGGCAGCCTCGCCGGCAAAACCGTAGGACTTTTCGGTTCGTATGACTGGGGAGACGGTCAGATGCTCAGCGACTGGGGCGACCGCGTAAAAGCAGCAGGCGCAACATTAAAAGGAATAGCGAAGGCACAGTTAGCGCCGGATGCAGAAGCACTGGAAAACGCAAAAGCACTTGTAAAATAAATCCCGGGTTTAATTGATATAAGCTTCAAATAGCCTCTCGCCAAAAACCTGCCACGAGCGCTTGATTTCGACAGGCTCAATCGGCGCTATGTAAGACTGCGCCACGGACGGCGCTAAAGACTGTAATTTCACAAGAAACGCAAGTTTCTTGGTACGACACGAGGTTGTACAGACGCGTTCGTGGACAGAACTTTGGCTACGGCTATTTGATGATTTATGTAAATGTAACCCGAGTTTATTCTGATTTTGTGGTTGCCGTTGCTTGAATTCATTTCTGTTTTTTTATAGAATATTTGAACCTATCGGTACACCGAGGAAAGGAGGTGAAATTACATGGCAACAATCGTTGTAGACGAGTCTGAGAACCTCGAAAAAGCAATTAAACGCTTTAAGCGCATGGTTGAAAAAGAGGGCATTGTACGTGAATGCAAACGTCGCGAATACTATGTAAAGCCTTCTGCAGAAAATCATCAGAAGAAAACTGCTCTTGAACGCAAACTTTTTAACAAAAGACGCAAGTCTGAAAAAAAAGACTACTAGTTTAGAGCTTTAAACAAAGAGAAGCCCCCGCAGCGCGCTGCGGGGGCTTCTTTGCGTTAGGGGGCGTAAGGGCGCCGAAGGCGTTGGCACGTTAGTGCCAATGGAGCGGACAGCGGAACCCTGAAGCACCCGACGGCACGAAGTGCCGGAACGCCCTTAATCTTTAAACAGCTTTTTTATTTCGCCGGCGTAGATATTGTTGATTTTGTAGCGGCTGACTTCCTGCTTGGCTGAAAGTTCCACGCCTACTTCAAACTCTTTCGGCAGGACGGCAATCTTGTTGATTCTTTCAAACATCTTGAAGCCGTTCTTTGAATTTACGCGCTGGCTTACTTCTCCTTCGAGCAGACGTTTGATTTCGGGGCTGCGGGCAAGGGCTTCATACTTCTTGTATGGAAGTTTTGCTTCTGCGGCAAACTGTTCAATTTCTGCCTTTTCAGGAACGATGAGGGCGGCAAGATAGCGCTGATCCTGCCCGACAACAACCGCCGTCTTTATGTAGCGTGATTCCTGGATTTTCATTTCAATCGGCACTGGCTCAACGTTTTCTCCGCCTAGCTGAACGATTGTGTCCTTGATGCGTCCGCAGAGTACGATTTCTCCGTTTGCAGTAAGGCGGGCAAGGTCGCCCGTGTTGAACCAGCCGTTTTCGTCGATTACCGAAGCGGTCATTTCCGGCTGTCTGTAGTAGCCCTTCATTACTGTAGGTCCTTTTACGAGAAGAGCACCTTTTTTACCGCGCTTTACTTCTTTTCCGGTTGCAGGGTCTACGACTTTTGCGGCAAGCTCGCGGATCGGGCGACCTACGTTGCCTAAAACAGGGCGGCTGAACGGGCGAACCGAAATAATCGGGGAAGTTTCCGTAAGTCCGTAACCTTCAACGAGAGGAACGCCGATTGCCCAGAAGAATTTGTCGATTGCCGGAGGAAGCGCACCGCCGCCGGCAACAGCACCGCGGAAGTGTTTTCCGAGCATTGCGCGGATTTTTCTGAAAACCATTGCGCCGCCGAGAAGCTTTATCGGATACAAGACGAGCCACGGAATTACAAATGCCGGCCACTGAAGCCATCTTTTGTCCATGCCGTAGCGGGTAGTTCTGTCGAAAAGAACGCGGTCGAGCTTTGAATGGAAAAGTGCAATCGTCACAAAGAAGTTGAAAACCTTGAGCGTAATTCCGCCGGTTTTGCGCATTTTTCTGTAAATGCCGTCGTAAATTGCTTCGATGACGCGCGGAACGGCAGGAAGAACCTGCG
>CAVJKK010000024.1:6533-10321 GCA_963649855.1 Anaerovoracaceae bacterium | reverse complement strand
CTGCTACCCTTGCTGCCGTTTCCCTGCCTGAACTTCTTCCGCCGCCGCGATAATCGCGGAAACCGTATTTCAGGAAGTAAGTTAAGTCTGCGTGTCCCGGGCGGAACGTGTTTACGAGGTTTCCGTAGTCTTTTGAGTGCTGGCTTTCGTTGCGGATTATAAAACCGATGGAAGTTCCTTCTGCCTTGCCTTCAAAAATTCCGCTCAGGATTTCTATTTTGTCGGCTTCTTTCCGTGCAGTGACGGAGGCGTTGTTCTGGCCTGCAATGCTTTGCCCCGGCTTTCTTCTGTCGAGCGCCGCCTGAATTTTATCCGTGTCGATTTTTATGCCTGCGGGAACTCCGTCAATTACGCCACCGAGTGCGCTTCCGTGACTTTCGCCGAATGTCGTTATTTTAAAAAGTTTTCCAAAAGTGTTCCCGGACATAAAAAGTGCTCCTGTTTTTTTTTGTACTGAAAAGACAGTATCACATTTACGGAGTTTTGCGAATCGGTTTATATCTTTGTGCAAATCTGTTATAATTTTTTCAAAATAAAAAAACTGAGGCTTTTATGAATACCTGCAAAATACAGATTGTTGCTGAAGACGGCGTTAAGATTCCTGCCTATCAGACCAGCGGGGCAGCGGGTGCGGACATCTGCGCCTTTATTCCTGACGGAAAAATCGTTTTAAAACCGATGGAACGCTTCATGGTGCCGACCGGGCTGAAAATGGCAATTCCTGAAGGTTTTGAAGTTCAGATCCGGCCACGTTCGGGACTTGCGGCAAAAAACGGAATTACGTGCCTCAACACTCCGGGAACGATTGACAGCGACTATCGCGGTGAAATCAAGGTGATTTTAATCAACCTCGGAAGCGAAGATTTCGTAATCAATAACGGCGACAGAATTGCCCAGATGGTCGTTGCTGACGTTACTCAGGGCGTTTTTGAAAAAGTTGAAGTTTTAGGCGAGACAGAACGCGGTGACGGCGGATTCGGTCACACGGGAAAATAAAATCCTTCAAGATGAAACTGAACCTCGAAAATTTTGAAAGGCAGATTGAACGGTTGATGAACTTTTTCCGTTCAGTGCAGTCAAAAATCAAAATTACAGTCTCTTCAAAGTACAACGGCTCTAAGGCGCAGAAAAAAGTGTTGCACATCGAGTCCCTGAGTTATTATTACTGGCGGCTTTTCGTGAACAGCCGTGTGGCTAAGGCTGTAAAGAGGTTTTTCAGGGACAGGGTAAAGCCGTTCTGGGCGAAATTTAATCTTTTGAATGAAATTTTTCATCTTCTCGCCCTTGCTGCCGGTAAACTTGGTGCAAAACGCGTGAGTGAATGGCTTGATGGCGCAATGCAGGAAAAGTCCGGACTCAACCGCCACGTTTTTTACCGCTATCTTCTGAAAGAACTGTTCCTTTATTTCTTTGTGGCGTTCATGTTCTTTTTCTTCATTTTTTTCGTAAATCAGATTCTTCTCGTAATTCAGAAAATCCTTGAAAAAAAAGTTCCGGTTTTTGATGTCCTCCGTCTTATGTTTTATGCCTTGCCGGGAATCATTGCGCAGTCTGCTCCTTTTGCGACCCTTGTCGGTTTTTTGATGTGTCTCGGGCGTCTTGTGAGCGAAAACGAAATCCTGATTTTCCGTGCTTCCGGGCACAGCTATAAGACAATTTTAACTCCGGTGATTGTGCTCGGGGCGGTGATTTCACTCGGTTCTTTTTTTGTGAACGACTATCTTCTTCCGCTCGGGACAATCAAATACAACAGACTTTACCGTTCAATTCTTGCGTCAAATCCGGCGGTGGAACTTGAACCGAATTCCGTAAAAAAGACGGTCGATAAAACCCTCGTAATCGGGGATGTTGCAGGCGACTGGGTAAGTGACTTAATCTTTTTTGACAACGGAAGCGATGACCAGCAGAGACTGATTGTTGCAGACAATTCAATAGTAAAAAAATCAAAAGATCCGGGCGTTCTGATGACCCTCGAAATGAATGACGCAACGGTTCTCCTTTTTGACAAGACAAAGCGCGGTAATTTTGACGTCCTTTCGTCGAGTCAGCTGAACCTCAATATTTTTGAATCTTCAATTTCGTCGTCCTCAAATCGCGTCAGTCCCCGGGAAATGACTTCCTACGACCTTCACAAGCGGATAAAACAGATGGAAGAATCTGAAGATTTTTCTAAAAAACAGCTGAATTCGTTTAAACTTGAATACAATAAAAAGTTTTCCCTTCCGTTCGGTTCACTCTTTTTTGCATTTCTTGCAATTCCGCTTGCGCTTCTTTTCGGAAAGCACAACGGGCAGACAATCGGGCTTATCATCGGAATCGTAATCTGCGTTTTGTACTGGACGATGATGATTTTAGGGCAGATTTTCGGAAATCGCGGCGGACTGAACGGTTTCTGGGTTATGTGGGCGCCGAATCTTACGATTACCGCCGTCGGCACGCTGTTTTATCTGAAACTGCTTGGAAAATAAAATGACGCTTGTAAAATATCTTCTGAAAAAATTTATTCCTCTTTTTATCGGTTCGCTGCTGTTTTTTGCCTTTGTCCTTGTTTTAGTCGACCTTTTCATGAACCTGTGGAATTTCGTCTCCAGCGGGGTTCCTGCAAAGACGGTTTTTAACATCATGCTTCTGTATTTTCCGAAAGCGCTGTGGTATTCCGCTCCTCTTTCAATCCTTTTTGCCGTTTCCTATACGCTCTCTGACTTTTATGCGAATAATGAACTCGTTGCAGTTTTTGCTTCCGGAGTTCCGCTCATCATTTTTACGGCACCGCTGCTGTTTTTTGCCTTTGCCTTAAGTTTTGGTCTTTTTTATTTTGAGGATAAAGTTGTCGTTCCGACGTATGCGCAGAAAGTTGAACAGCAGGAAATCGTCCTTAACAGGGAAAAAAGTCTGAACAATGATAAAATCGTCGTAATGTCGGATCAGGGAAACATCGTCTACAAGGCGGATTTTTACGACAATTCTTCACTCCGGCTTTATACGGTTTTCATCGTAATCAGAAATGAAGACAAAACGCTGAACTGTGTCATCCGTGCGGATTCTGCGCTCTGGGTTGAAGACCACTGGAAACTGAGCGGTTCAACAAAATACACGCTGATGGACGGAAAAATCGTGACGGGAGATGTGGACAGCGAAACTCTTGCACTTTTGACGGAAGTGCCGGAAACTTTCAGAAACAACACGACGTCGGTTGAAACTGTTTCAACAAAAGAAGCCCGCGAGTACATTGCCCACTTAAAGAGGGTAGGTCTGCCTTACAACGAGCCGCAGAGCGTTTATTATAAAAAATATGCGTTTCCGTTCATTCTGTTTATCGTAGTTTTCCTGTCGATTGGTCTGAGCGGTAAAACCCGCAAGAACGTAATGCTCATAAGCCTTGCAAGCTGTATTTCTGCGGCGGTAATTTATTACGTTTTCCAGATGGTGACGATGCTCATGGCACGTTTCGGAGTTCTTTCACCGTTCATGGGAGCCTGGCTTCCGGTCTTTTTGTTTGTAGTAATAAGTTTTGTGCTCTTAAAGCACGCACGCACATAAATCTTAAGGAAAAATCAATATGCTGAATATTTTTGACATCAAACACGAATCAACTGACGGAAAAGCCCGTACCGGAACCCTTCATCTTCCGCACGGAGACGTTCAGACGCCGGTTTTTATGCCCGTAGGAACGAATGCAACCGTAAAGGCACTTACAAAAGATGATCTCGACGAAATCGGTTTTGAAATCATCCTTGCAAATACTTATCACCTTTATCTGCGTCCGGGAGCGGACATCATTGAAGAAG
>CAVJKK010000024.1:0-6523 GCA_963649855.1 Anaerovoracaceae bacterium | reverse complement strand
CAGGCGGACTGCACGGATTTTCAGGCTGGAAAAAAAATTTTCTGACTGATTCTGGCGGATTTCAGGTGTGGAGCCTTTCAAAACTCCGGAAGATTACGGAAGAAGGCGCACAGTTTGCTTCAAATATTGACGGAAGCCGGCACATGTTCACGCCGGAAAAAGTTGTTGACGTTCAGGTTCAGTTTAATTCAGACATTCAGATGCAGCTTGACGTCTGCACGGGCTGGGGAATCGATAGAAAAGAAGCGCTTCATTCCCTTGAAATTACGGAAAAATGGCTGAAACGCGCAAAAGAAGAATGGCTCAAAAAACAGGCGGAAGGCTACAGGGGAATTCTGCTTCCCATCGTTCAGGGGAACTTCTTTGAAGACCTGCGCACCCGCTCAGCGGAATTCGTTACGAAAATGAATCTTCCTGCAATTGCAATCGGCGGTTTGAGCGTAGGGGAGCCGCCGGAAGAATTTGCACGAATGCTCGATTTTACGGTGAATCATCTTCCGAAAGAAAATGCAAAATACGTTATGGGAATCGGCACGCCGGACTACATTTTAGACGCGGTTCACAGCGGAATTGACATGTTTGACTGCGTTCTTCCGACACGCAACGCCCGCAACGGTTCATATTTTACTCATGACGGAAAGCTTTCGATTAAGCAGGAACGCTTCATGCACGATTTTGGTCCTGTAGACCCGGAATGTAACTGCAAGGTCTGCAGAAATTATTCAAGAAGCTATCTGCGCCATCTTTTCAAGGAACAGGAAATTTTAAGCAGCATGCTCGCAAGCTATCACAACCTTTACTTTCTGCATAACATGATGAAAGAAATCCGTATCGCAATCGAAGAAAACAGGTTTGAAGAATACCGGACGAATTTCTTAAAACGTTACCACGCCGGGAACATAAAATAGCGCGCACAAAGGGCTTGAGGAGATTTTATGAAAAAATTGAATTCATTTTCTGCATGTTTTGTTTTTCTGATGCTGCAGGCGCTAAGTGCACAGACATCACCTGCCGTTTCTGATATTGCACCTGCCAGGAGTGAATCAAACGTGCAGACTGAAAATGCGGAACTGAACGCAGACTCAGCCGCACAGACTGAAGAGCCGGAATCAGCAGAAAATTCCAGTCCCCAGAATGATTCAGACGAACTCCACAAACCCGGACTTTCCGACGTTCCCGAAGAAAAACGCCCGCGTGCCCAGGACAAGGAAAAAATCAGGGAACTAGACGAACAGTTTCCCGACACGCGCAAAGAAAATGCCGACACCTTAAAATACGGAATGGAAGACGACATCGTTGAATTGCTGGACAACCTCGTAAAAAATGAAGACGTGCGTTTCGTTGACGAAGTTTACGATCTTTTCGAGGAAACAAAAAATTCGGCTGTCCGTGAAAAAATCCTCGAATATTTTACAAAACTCGAAGATCCCTGCCTTGAAGATTACGCCGTGATGATTTTAAACGATCCGTACGATGAAAAAAAATCAACGGTCGATGTCGTGTTCAAATATGTTCAGGCGGTAAAGACAAAAGCCTCCGTTCCGGCAGTCCTCACGCTGCTCGAAAGTGAAGACGAAAATTATTTCAACAATGCGCTTACGACAATCGGTGCAATCGGCGGTCCTGAAGAAGCCGTTTATCTGACGGAATATCTTGATCGCGAAGACCTTACCCTTGCCCAGAAACAGCAGCTCGTAAAAGTCCTCGGAAACATAAAAGCGGTAGAAACGTATGACAGGCTTGTAGAAATGGCTCAGGATGAAGACGAAAACGCTTTTGTGCGGATGTATGCGGCAGAAGCAATCGGTTCAATGGAAAAGGAAGAAGCTGTTGAAATCCTTGTAAAACTCTATGAAGCAAGCGACCCTAAAATCCGCTGCGCAGTCGTAAGGGGACTTTCAAATTTCAAGGAAAATGATGAAGCAAAGAAGACGATTTTGCAGGCAATCCGCGATGCACACGTTACAGTAAGGCTTGAAGCAATCGATGCCTGCAGAAAAAATGAGTATAAAGAGGCAGTTCCGTACCTTATTTACCGGCTTGAAAAAGACAAGGAAGATTCCGTAAAGAAAAAATGCTATCCCGCAATGGCAAAACTGAACACGAAGGAAGGCAACGAATATCTTGTAAATGTAATCACGGACAAAAAAATCACGGATACGCAGAAAAACCGTGCGGCGCAGGCACTTCTGGAAGAAAACAGCGCGGGTACGGAAGAAATAATTGCACTTGCACGCGAAACCCTGAAAGATGACAGGCGCAAGCAGCTTCGGTACGCATTGGGCAAGGAATTTGCAAAATATAAACGTTCAGAGTTTGCAGAAATCTGCAAAGATTATCTTGCATCAAAAGATACGGCAACGCAGGGAACGGGGCTTGATATTTATTCAAAAGGCAGATATTCAGACGTTACGCCGGCAGTGCGGCAGATTATACTCGATGCCGCAAAAACGCCTTCAAAGAAGAATGCAAATGCAGAAAAAGCAAAAAAAATCTTAGGTTCAGGTGACAGCGCAGTAAAAGAAGCGGAGAAAATCACTGAAGAAGCCATTGCAAAAGAGAATGAAAAGCAGAAAGCGCAGACAGCCGGAAAAAACGCCGGCACGAAAAATTCCAGTGCCGACGCAGAATAATCCGGCAGTGCGGTTACTCGTACAGGCTGTTGAGCACACGATAGAGGATGTTTACTTTTTCTTTCTGTGCGACTGTAAGTGTTGACGTTGCATCGTCAGCAAGGCTTTCCAGAGAAGCAAGACTTTCGTTCAATGCCGTAACGAATCCCCGGCTCACCTTAAACCAGTATGTTCCCCGGTTGTCACTGAAAAGCGTGATGAAGCCATATTCTTTCTGGCGTGATTTTGCCATCGTAAGCTTTAACACATACTGAAGGCTGTCAATCAGTTTTTCGCTGCTGCCATCTGTTCCGAGCGTAAGGTTCATTTTTTTCGGCCATGCTTTTTCATTCACGACAGAAAGATTCAAATTTTTTACGACCTTCAGAATCAGTTCAAGTTTTTCACCGGCAAGGGCTGTTCCGTCTTTTAACACGAGTTTTCCGCGCAAGCCTGCAAGGGCGGCAAGTTTGTTCGTGTCTTTTTCTGCCTTTACGGCGTGCCTGAATTTTTCGAGCGGAAGGACTGCCTGTTTTTTCCCTTTGATTTTTTCGAGCGTAAAGAGTTCACCGCCGATGTTTATGGTGTTTTCGTCACGTTTTTTCTTTTCTTCTTTGTCCAGGCGGCCGCCAAAACGGCTGTCGTCACGTCCAGGATTTCCTTTCTGTTCTTTAAAAGTCGTCCCCTTGTATTCAAAGTTGCCGGTAAGGCTTTTTCCTTTTGAGCCCCGCGCGATTGTAAGGCGTTTTTCAAGTCCGGGATCGATTTTTGCAAGAAGAGATTTCGTAAGCGGACTTACGCTCATCGCAAACATTCTGCTCGTGCGCACGATTTCTCCTGCAACGATGAAAAGCGGATCCGTGCGGAACATTCCAGAGCCCGGGTGAATTGAAATGTGGTCTGCCGTAAGAGAGCGGTAATTTTCCCTGCCTTCGCGGATGCACACGAACTGAATCATTCCGGCGGCAATACAGCAAAGGTAGTTTTCCATTGAACCGCCGCCTGTAATCGGAATTCCAAGGTCTGAAATTTCTTCTTCAAGCTGATCACGGATGCTTGCAATTTCTTTCAGGACTTTTTCATCGAGATAATTGTTCTGGCAGAATCTTGCCTTATTTTCCATCGATTCGTAGCGTCTGAAAAGTTTTACGTACGAAACAAAATCGCCCTGCATGTCTCGGAAGGCGTGATGAGCGGCGCGAGCATCCATTTCTTCTCCCGGCGGAAGGACAAACGGCGACTGTGTGCTCAAAAAGGCTGAGGCAATTACTGTTTCATCAAGAACGTCAGGGTAGTGCAGGATACTTTCAACTAAAATCCGGCTTACACGCGGTTCAAGCGGGAACTCAACCATCAGTTTACCGATTTGAGAAAGGGTCCGGTCTTCGTTCAGTGCCTTGAGCATGTTCAAGGTTTCAAGTGCGCCGAGAATGTTCTGTTTTTCAGGTTTTGAAATGAAATCAAAGTTTTCAAAATCCGTAATTCCAAGTTCGCTCATGCGCAGAAGGACTTCACTTAAATCTGTGCGGAAAATTTCTTCCGTCGTGTATTCGGCGCGGCTGTCAAAATCCGTGCGCTTGTAAAGTCTGTAGCAGGTTCCGGCGCAGGTTCTTCCCGCACGGCCGCGCCTCTGGTTGCAGCTTGCCCGGCTTACCGGAGTTTCAATCAGAGATGACGTGAAGGTTTTCGGATTGTAGAAGTTCAGTTTTGCAAGTCCTGAATCAATGACAGTCGTGATTCCGTTGATTGTGACCGAAGTTTCTGCAATGTTTGTCGAAATTACGACCTTTTTTTTGCCAAAAGGGGCGTTGTCAAAAACTTTTTCCTGTTCTTCTTTCGGAAGCCTGCCGTAAAGCGGCACAATGTGAATCTTTGAGTGAAAACTTGAATAAGTAAGACGCTGAATGCAGTCTTTTATTATTTTTTCGCCGGGAAGAAAGATTAAAATATCTCCCGGTTCATGATTGTCCAGAACGCGTGCAATCGTAGATTCAATTTTTGCAAGAATCGCTTCAGCGCCAGTCACGGTTGAGGTCGTTGGTTTTATTGCCGGCGGATCGTAGACAACCGTAACTGGGAAAGTCTGCGTTTCAATCGTAACAACCGGACAGTTGTCAAAGTATTTTGAAAATGCTTCTGCATTCATCGTTGCAGAACTTACAATCACCTTAAAATCAGGTCTTGCCTGTAAAACCCGCTTTAAAAGCCCAAGACAAAAGTCAATGTTGAGTGAACGTTCGTGCGCTTCATCAATCATGATTACGGAATATTTGCTCATCCACGGATCAAGTTTCATTTCCTGCAGGAGAATTCCGTCCGTCATAATCTTGATTTTCGTACTTGCATCGGTCTTGTCTTCAAAACGCATTTTGTAGCCGACAAGTCCAGGATAGTTTGTCTTTAACTGCCTGGCGATGAACTCACTTACAGAAAGCGCTGCAATCCGTCTTGGCTGCGTTACGGCAATCATTCCGTTCTGTGAATATCCGGCTTCGTGGAGAATTACCGGAATCTGCGTTGTCTTTCCGGAACCGGTCGGAGACTGGACTACAATCACCTGATTTTTTGAAAGCTGGTCTAAAATAAGCTGTTTCTGTTCGTAAACCGGCAGTTTTTTATAATCTATTGCCATAAATTGCTTCCCTGTGCTTTTTCATAGATGTCTTTTCTAAGCTGAACGTAATTTGCCCAGGAAAAAAGTCCGGCGCGTGTCAGGCTGCGGATAAAATCTTTATCGGCAAGGCGGACAACGGTCTGTCCGTTTGGCATGATGTACGAGGTAATGAGGTGAGGTTCAACGGTTTTTAATTTTACTGCGGAAGATGCCGTTCCCTGCTGCTCTTTTTCAAAAGTGAGTTTTATGATTAAACCGTCGCCAGTGTCGTCGCGGCTTGTCTGTGCTTTTGCAAGCGAAGGTGAAGATCTCTGCCCTGAAATCGTGTTCCCGTTTGCATACATGATGAACGCATTTTTCGGAATGTTCGCATCTCCGTTCTTAAAGGTTGCCTTCACTTCTTCAAATTTTTTATAAACGTGCGGATGGTTTGCCCATACGACGTCAACTCCGCACTCGCTGATCAGGCGTTTATAAAAAGTCCTGTGATTTTCCGTAACTGCTGATTTGTATTCTTCTTCATCCGTGTGAACGCTTACGACAAAAATATCCGGACGGTTGATTGCGTACAGTTTTTTGAGCTGGTCAATCAGAAAATCACGTTTTTTCTGCGGAAAATAGTCAATCCATTTTGAACTGTCATCACTGTTTAAAAGCTCAGTGTAAGCCACGAAAAGCACTTTCCATTCGCCCTTTTGAATCAGGCGGTAAGTGATTTTGTCTGCCAGATTTCGTTTTAAGCCGCACGCCCAGACGTCATCTCTTGAAGCAAAATAGGTTTTAGTGGCGTTGATTCCTTCCAGCGACCAGTCATTTGAGTGATTGTTAGCCAGAGAAAAAACATTAAATCCCGCCTTGATTGCTGCATTTACATATTCCGAGTGCATGTTGAACTGAGGGTAGGCACTCCATTCCATGTCGTCGTTTACGGGAGCTTCAATGTTTGCAAAACTCAAATCCCCGGAAGAAATAAGAGGCTTGACGTCCTGCCAGATTAAATTAAAATTTCCGTTCCTGTAATTTGTTTCGTGAGCCATGATGTCGCCGGCAAAAACAAGGCTTATCGACGGATTTTCATTTTCTTCAGATGATTCACCGCTGGTTTCCTCGGCAGTATCAGAAACTAAATTTCCAGTCGTTCCGCAGGAAAACAGAAAAAACAGTGAAATCAAAAAAATCGATTTAAAAAGACATTTGAAATTCATACGGAAAATTATAGTTGAAAAAAAGCATAAAAACAACTTTTGAAGATTTTTCGTTTTTTTTTATCCGGACTGCTCATTTCGTAATGCAAGCC
>CAVJKK010000023.1:0-10424 GCA_963649855.1 Anaerovoracaceae bacterium | reverse complement strand
TGATTGAGCAAGCTCAAGACGCGTTCGTGGACAGAACCCCGGCTACGGCTATTTGATATTCTTCTTAATGGCAGACAATTTACACAGTAATTCAAAAACTCGACATTCAACCTGTCTGAAAAACAAAATTTTCTGTAACCACTACCCTTTTCTTTGTTTTTCTTAAACGGACTGAAGACAGCCTTAACGGAGAATCAAGGAGCAGCTATGTTAAAAACAAACTTTAAGCGTTTTTCTGCCGTTGTTGCGGCAGGATTTTTTATCTTTGCAGGGTGCAGTTCTGACGATGAATCCTATGATTCTTCTTCCGGAACTAGCAGCACGGCGGGTTCTGCAGGCATTACGGTAACTACAACTTCTTCCGTAGACGGGGAAATCACTTCTTTCAACTCTTCGGAAACAGTGGACGTGACTGACTGGACTAACTCTTATTCACCGAACACCTCTTCACGCAACATCATTTCAGGCGCGGCTGACTATGGCGACGTAACTTTTGCGGGCACGCTCTACATCGATCTGGGCACAATGCAGGTTTCAGCCGATAACAGCACGTGGACAGAACTCACCGACGGAGGAGAAACCACAACACTTACGATTGACTCCGCAGGAATCACGGCAAGTCTTTCCGACGGCGTTCTTGCACTGGATTCTTCATCTTACAAATCAAACTTAAAATTCGACATAACGGGAACTGCAGAAAAAGGGGCTCTCTGCATTTCTTCTTACAAAAAAGGAACAATCGCACTCTACTTGCACGATGCGGTTATTTCTTCAAGCGGAAACTATCCGTGCATTGAAGTTGACGCAAAATCAACCGTCTATCTTGAACTTGAAGGCACAAACTCTTTAACGGACGGACGCTCTTACGGAACAGGCTACAGCGAAGAAGAAGGCACTGATTATTATTCATCATCTTTTTCGGGAACTGCTGAAGACGGGGCAGAACTTACATCAAGCTGGGCAAAAGGCTCTGACACGAAAGGCTCGCTTTACACAAAAGGCGCTCTCTTAATCGGCGGAAGCGGCTCACTTACGGTAACGGAAGGCTACAAACACGCGCTCTATTCAAAAGACTACATCCGCATTTTTGAAGGCACGCTGAACATCAGCACGAGCGGACGGAACGCAATCCAGAGCGTGAACGGCTTTGTGATGGACGACGGCACAGTCACAATCAGCGGAACTGGCAGCCACACGAACAACGAAAGCCGTGGAATCATCGTTGAAGGCGCGGAAGATTCAGACTACGCGGGAGAAGGATTTATCGTAATCAACGGCGGTACAATCACTTCAACAACGGTGAGCAAGGGCATTTCCGCAAAATGGGACATCGACGAAGACGCAGAAACAACAGACACAACGGACGACCCTTACCCGTACGTTTTAATCAACGGTGGTGCAATCACGATTACGACAACAGGCACGCCGGCAGATGAATCAACCTCTGCATACACTTTTACAGACGCAGACGGCGTAACGGTAAGCGAAACGACAAAACTGAGCCCGGAAGGAATCGAAGGCAAGCAGGCACTCTTTGTTACGGGCGGAGTGCTCACCTTAAACTGCACCGACGACTGCCTCAACGCAAGCCGCGACACCTCTGGCTATGCAGGTCAGATTTTAATCAGCGGCGGAAACATTTACGCATATTCTTCCTCAAACGATGCAATCGATTCAAACGGAACGCTCACGATTTCAGGCGGTGTAACAGTTGCATTTACGGCAACAACTCCGGAATGTGCATTTGACTGCGACGCAAACACCTTTGCAATCACGGGCGGACTTTTAGCAGGAATCGGCACAAACAACTATTCAAGCCCGACTTCAAGCGCATGCTCACAGAGCACGGTCGTACTTTCAGGAAACTATTTCGGCTCGGGAAGCACGACCTTTGCGCTCGAGGATTCCAGCGGAAACGCCGTCTTTGCGTTAAAGATTCCGTCAGCATTTACGAGTTCAAGCCAGAACTACATCATGATTTTCTCATCGCCTGCAATAAAAACTTCAACCACATACAAGGCAGTAACAGGCGTTACGGCAACAGGCGGCACACAGTTCAACAACCTCTACGTTGACCTGCCGTCAGTTTCCGGCGGAAGCACAACTGTAAGCGGAATTACCACAACAACGTCAGCTTACGTTTACACAAAAACAAGCGGCACGACTAGCGGAGCCACAGAAGGAAGTCATCCAAACTCAGGACCTTCCGGAAGGTAAAAAACTAATTTCAAGTTTTTATACTAACTTCAAATAGCCTCTCGCCGGGAACCTGCCACGAGCCGCGTGGTTGAGCAAGCTCAAGACGCGTTCGTGGACAGAACCCCGGCTACGGCTGTTTGATATTCTTTAATAATAAACTGAATATCGAGTTTTTGAATTACTGTGTAAATTGTCAAAAAAAGGCGTAGGGAGGGACTGGCACAAACAGAGCTAGGCATACCTGCCTCCTCTGTTTGATGACAGAACCGACCGAGAGCCTTTTTTTAGACGGTTAATTTCAAAAACTCGAAGTTAAGGTAAAAAAAAAGCAGCTCCCGGCAAACACCGGGAACTGCCTGTAAACAAAAGCCTTTGAGGACTTTTTACTTGTTTACTCTGTCTTTGAGGGCTTTTCCAGCCTTGAACTTAGGACATTTTGATGCTGCAATCTTGATTGTTGCACCTGTTTTCGGGTTGCGTCCCTGTCTTGCAGCTCTCTGACCTACATCAAATGTGCCGAAGCCTAAAAGCTGTACACATTCGCCTTTTTCAAGTGACTTTGCTACATTTTCTGTGAAAGACTTGATGAAAAGGTCTGTATCTTTCTTTGAAAGATTTGTGTCTGCTGCAATAGCATCAATAAGTTCTGCTTTGTTCATTTCCTTCCTCCAATTTTTTTACCAAGGATCTACAGTATACACTAGAATCCGCCTGCCGTATAGGTTCAAAAGCAATATATTTAAAAAATCGTCTTAAAAGTGCATTTTTTGGGCGTGCCCCTTCGGGTCGCTATGTCCAGGGTTCCGGCTTTCGCCTCCAGTGCTTCGCACCGCGCTGCGCGCGCCCTTCCCAGCGCTCACGCTTTAAAACAAATCAAGCATGCAGTCCAGATAAACCGCTTCCCGAACATGAATGTGGTATTCAGGCTTCGTCAAATAGTATAGAAGAAACTCCAGAATCATCGCAGAGCCGAGTCCGCGTCCTTCAATTTTAAAATTTGAAAATCCATGCGGAACATAAAAGTCCTTCAGTTCTTCCAGTCCGATAAACGAAGGATTTTTCATTGCAGAAGAAAATTTATAGCCGTAATTTCCGGCAGGCGCCCTGCAAATGTGCTCCGGACAGACTTCCCCGAGATTTTTGCGGCTTACGTTTTCATAGCAGATTTTGCGGTCAGTGCAGCCCGTCCAGCAACATTCGTTGCACAGAAATTCAACCTTGTTTTTCTGTTCCGGGGACAGTTCTTCAAGTTTTTCGTACATTTTGTTCAATCTGAAGTCCGGAACAACAAAATCAAAATCTTCGCGGTTAAGTTCAGACACAAAATCGTCAAAATCCGTAATCACCTTTGTCGTGGAAGAAACAAAATAAAACTGCGGATAATTTTCCTTAAGGTAATCGAGCAGCAGCTCCGAATGAACTATAATTCCGCTCCGCACTTTTGAATCCGCAAAAAGCCTGCACAGTGAATTACATTTTTTGTCTTTTAGGTGTTCTTTTTTCAAAAGAGAATTGCTGAAAGTCAGCCGTGCAGAAATCCCGTATTTTTCCAGCAGGGCAAAAACGTCTTCCGGGCTTGCAGTCCCGTTCTCCACGCGCCCGCCCGCACAGAGACAGTCCGCCGGCGCACCATAAATTGAAGCAATATCGCACCCGTCATAAAAATACTCGCGATGCTCCGCAAAGACCGGCAGAAAAACACGGTAAAACTCAAAAAACTCAAAAAGCCCCGGCAAATGAAAATGTAAGCGCTTGTTCATCACCCTATTTTACAGCCTTTACCAAAGACAGTGACGGAAATTTGCAGAAAAAGTAAAAAAAAGCGCCACAATGGGCGCTTCAATTATTTTTTATCAGAAAACTATTTCATCAGTTCGCGGTATTTTCTTGCAAGGCGGGCTGATTTTTTTGCTGCTAAACCGCAGTAGTTTGCCGGATGTTCAAAGAAATTTGCCGGGTTTTCAACGCCGAGTTTTTCGAGCTGGGCTGTGATGTCCTTGTATTCTTTTTCGTGGGTTTTGAGCACTTCAAAGAAGGTTTTTCCGGATTTTTCGGCTTCGAGGGTAATCTGACGGATAATTTCGTGGCCATCGTTGTAGCCTGCTTCCCCGAGCAAGATGTATGCCGGTTCTGCGAGAACTCCGCCCTTAACTTTTCCGCCTGCGCTTTCAAGATTTTTTGCCATGTTGTCGCGGTCTGCCTGAAGTCCCTTTACTACGGAATTCATTCTTGCAACTGCCATCGTAAATCCTGCGATGTAGTCTGTGATAAAGCGCTGGCTTGCTGAGTTTGAAAGGTCGCGCTGATGTTCTGAAATCTGATCCATGTAGAACGTGATTACGCGCGGACACATTGCCTTCCACAATGATTTTACGTGTTCGCTGTTCCACGGATTGCGTTTCTGCGGCATCGTTGATGAGCCGACCTGTGTTGCTGCAAAATATTCAAACACTTCGCCGATTTCTGAGCGCTGAAGGTTGCGGAGGTCGTCTGCAAGGTTTGCGATGATTCCGAATGCAACGTTCATTTCGAGCAGAAGGCGGAGAACATGCTCTGCTTCCACAAGCTGGTTTGAATATTCCGACGGTTTGATTCCCAAAAATTCCGTGTAGATGCGTTCAAGTTCTTCCGGGTCTTTTACAATCATTGAAGGACCGTTGTAAGAGCCGACAGGACCCGCGAGTTTTCCGACAAGGTCGTTTGAAAGTTCTTCGATTTTTAAGATTGATTTTCCGAGGCGGGCAACGAATTCTGCAATTTCCCAGCCGAAAGTGATTGGAACTGCGTGCTGACCGTGTGTGCGTCCAACCTGCGGAGTTGCACTTTCGCGTTCTGCAATGTCGCAGAGGTAGTTTTCAAGTTTTTTGAGTTCAGGAAGCACAACATTTTTTGTAACATCGCGCATGCGGCAGGAAAGAGCCGTGTCCAGAATATCAACTGAAGTTGCGCCAAGGTGAATGAGCGGTCCGATTTTTGAATCAACCTTTGTCTTCATCACGTTTACGAGCGCGCGGATATTGTGCTTTGTCTTTTCTTCTTCTGCGTAAACTTCTTCAGGGTCAATGTTTGCTGCAACGTCGTCCAGAGTTTTTGCGAGTTCGTCCGTAAGTTCTCCGCGAACCTTAAGATGAGCCTTTACGAGGGCTGCTTCGCACTTTGCGCACGAGCGGATTGAAGCCTGTTCAGAAATATACTGTGAAAGTCCGTCAAAAACCGTCTTTTCAGAAAGCGAATAGCGGTGGTCAATACAAGAAAGATTTTCAAAAATGTTACGTGTTTCCATAATGGAAAGAATTATATCGAAAAGAGTGCTGCTTCTCAATAACAGCAAAAAAGTACAGGCGGGGGAAGTCTCCCCCTCGCTCCAGACACGAGCCGCTCCGCTTTGTCGTGTCTTACGCTACCCCCTCTGCGGGCTCAAACGCCGCCCGCAACGCCTGCTTTTTTAATTTACCGCCATTTAAATGTTACCAGACCGATTACGTAGATTGCAATTATGCACAGCGGCACGAACCACGCGAAAACCGGCTTCATCCAGTTTTTGACTTTTATGCCTTCGCCGGCATTTGCTTCTTCCAGCAATGACTGCCAGCCGCGTCCAAAGCGGGAATTGCACCAGAACAGCGCAAATACGAGTGAACCGAGCGGAAGAAGGTTGTTGCTTACGATGAAGTCCCAGAAATCAAGCCAGGCTGTTCCTTCTGCAAACGGCTGAAACTTGAACACGCTGTAGCCGAGTGCTGTCGTAAGAGAAATCAAAAACAGTCCGCTTCCGCAGATTAAGCAGCCCTTTTTGCGTGACCAGCCCGTAAGTTCGCGCACACAGGCAAGGATATTTTCGCAGACAGCGAACTCCGTTGAAAACGCTGCAAAAACCATAAATAAGAAGAAAAGACTTCCCCAGAATCTTCCGCCTGCCATGTTTTTAAAGACGGTCGTCATCGTGTTGAACAAAAGCGACGGACCTGAATCAACCGGAATGTCAAACGACGCACACGCCGGGAAAATGATGAGTCCGGCAAAAACTGCAACGAAAGTATCCAGAATGATTACGTTGACGCTTTCGCCCATGAGAGTTTTTTCCTTGCCGATGTAACTTCCGAAAATTGCCATCGCGCCGATTCCAAGCGAGAGCGTAAAGAATGCCTGATTCATCGCTGCAACCACAACGTTAAGGTTGATTTTTGAAAAATCCGGAACAAGATAAAAATAAAGTCCCTTTGTTCCGTTCGGAAGCGTAATGCTGCGTACCGCAAGAACGAGGATGAGGAGCATCAAAAGAACCATCACCACTTTCGTAATCTTTTCAAGTCCGCTCTGAAGGTTCTGCGTAAGGATAAAAAAGCAGAGTGCAACTGCAATAAAAAGGAAAATTACGTTGACTTTCGGGTTTGTAATCATTCCGACGAATGTCAGATCCGTGTAACGTCCCGCAACGAACGACACAAAATAATAGATGAACCAGCCGGTAACAACCGTGTAAAACGCCATGAGCGCGATATTTCCGAAGAGGCAGATATATCCGTGCCAGTGCCACTTCTGTCCGTCTTTTTCAAGCGCCTGATACATTTTTACCGGGCTTGCCTGTGCAGCGCGTCCAAGTGCAAATTCCATCGTGAGGACAGGAAGTCCAAGAAGGATTAAAAATGCAAGATATACGAGAACGAACGCACCGCCGCCGTTCTGGCCAACCATCCACGGAAACTTCCATACGTTTCCACAACCAATTGCGCAGCCGGCACTCAGAAGGATGAATCCGAGTCTGCTGCCTAGTCTTTCTCTGTTCATTGTTTAAGTATAGCAGAAAAAGGGACTGTGTGCTTTTAAAATCAAGACTAGAAATAAAAAAAGGCTGTCGTATGGCGATTTCCGGTAAGAAATAACCACTGACAGCCTTTAAGTCTTAGATTAAACCAGTCCCTGTGCTTCCATTGCGCGGGCTACTTTCAGGAAGCCGTAGATGTTTGCACCTGAAACGTAGTCTGTTGTCTTTGACGGAGCGTATTTTTTTGCTGTTTCGTAAGCGTTGTCATGGATGTTTGTCATGATGCTCTTGAGTTTTGCGTCAACTTCTTCGCGGCTCCATGAAAGGCGTTCTGAGTTCTGTGACATTTCCAGTCCTGAAACTGCAACACCGCCTGCGTTTGAAGCTTTTCCAGGAGCAAAGAGAACTCCGTTTTCCTGAAGGTAAGCGATTGCGTCTGCACGTGTCGGCATGTTTGCGCCTTCTGCAACGAGTTTTACGCCGTTAGCAACAAGTTTCTTTGCATCTTCGATGTAGATTTCGTCCTGTGTAGCACACGGGAATGCGCAGTCAGCCTTAACACCCCAAGGTTTTTCTCCCTTGAAGAATTTTGCTTTAGGATATTTTGTAAGATATGTATCAATCTTTTTGTGTTCACCGCGGAACTGCATTACGAATGCGAGTTTTTCAGCGTCGATTCCGTCTTCATCAAGGATGTAGCCTGTTGAGTCTGAAAGTGTGATTACTTTTCCGCCGAGCTGGTTGATTTTTTCACATGCGTACTGAGCAACGTTTCCGTCACCTGAAATAATGCATTTCTTTCCCTTGAAGTCTGTATTTACAGCCTTGAGCATGCACTCTGCAAAGTAAATCAGACCATAGCCTGTAGCTTCCGGACGAATCAGTGAACCGCCGAAGTCGAGTCCTTTTCCAGTAAGAACGCCAGTGAACTGGTTTGTAAGTCTCTTGTACTGTCCGAACATGAATGCAACTTCGCGTCCGCCTACGCCTTTATCTCCGGCTGGAACGTCTGTGTCAGCTCCGATATGGCGGTAAAGTTCTGTCATGAATGACTGGCAGAATCTCATTACTTCTGCATCTGATTTTCCGTGAGGATCAAAGTCTGAACCACCTTTTCCACCACCCATCGGGAGTGTTGTAAGTGAGTTTTTGAGGACCTGTTCAAATCCTAAGAATTTGAGGACATCAAGACCAACTTCCGGAGAGAAGCGCAAGCCTCCCTTGTAAGGTCCGATTGCAGAGTTGAACTGTACACGGAAACCGCGGTTTACATGTGGTTTTCCTGCATCGTCTGTCCATGGTACACGGAACATGATGATTCTTTCAGGTTCTACAAAGCGTTCGAGAACTGCTGTGTTTTCGAGTTCCGGCATTGTGTCTACAACCGGTGAAAGTGTTTCGAGAACGAGACCTGCTGCCTGAAGGAAGTGTTCCTGATCAGCATAACGGGTTCTAAGTTCATCCCAGACGCGCTTGCAGTAAGCATTTTTAACGTTGAATTCTTTAAGAGCCATTTTTTTCTCCTTATGAGTGGCATTTATTTTCAGCAAAAAAAAAAACGCTGCAAATAAAACCCCATCCCGCATTTTTAAAGACAGTAATAGCGTTTTATTTACAGCGTCGTTGCCGAATACCAAAACAATAATTTTTTTGTGCAAAAGTGTCAAGAAACAAAAAATAATTTTAGAAAATTTGCTGTTGAAGTTTTTTCAGAAAGCGAGAAGACAGATTGCACAGTCCTCTGAAAAACCTAGCCCGGATATGAAGGGCGTCAGTTGTCGAAGACAATGAGCGCGAGCGAACCCGAAATAGCCGGCCGAGGCTGAAATTGTGCTCCTGAAAATTTATCCTCAAAAATTCAGGTTTTGTAATTGACGGTTTAACCTTAGCGATATATATTATTCGTGCACCTGAAAAACACTAAATATAGCGGTTTTCAGGCTTTTTTATCTATTCTAAACACTATAGCAAAAATTCTTTGTCAAGTGGATTTACGCAAAAAATATAAAAAAGTGGGAGAAAATCAGGATGAAAATCATCAAAAGAAACGGCGTTGAAGTTATCTTCGACATAAAAAAAATCGTGACGGCGATTACAAAAGCCAGCAAGGAAGTGCCTTTGAGCGACCAGCTTTCTGACGGACAGATTCAGGAAATTGCGCAGGAAGTTGAAAGACTGTGTGCTGCCGAAAAACACGAAATGAATGTCGAATCAATTCAGGATCTCGTTGAAAAACAGATTATGAAAGCCGGTGCTTTTGACATTGCAAAAAAATACATCACTTACCGCTACCAGCACGAACTGATGCGCAAGGCTAACACGACCGACCAGCAGATTCTTTCGCTGCTTGAATGTCAGAACGAAGAAGTAAAACAGGAAAATTCCAATAAAAACTCGACGGTTGTTTCCGTTCAGCGCGACTACATGGCGGGCGAAGTTTCAAAGGACATTACGAAACGCTTTCTGCTCGATGCGGACATTGTCCAGGCGCACAACGAAGGAATAATCCACTTCCACGATGCAGACTATTTTGCCCAGCACATGCACAACTGCGACCTCGTAAACCTCGAAGACATGCTGCAGAACGGAACGGTAATTTCCGGCACAAAAATCGACAAGCCACATTCTTTTTCTACGGCGTGCAACATTGCAACCCAGATTATCGCACAGGTTGCTTCGAGCCAGTACGGCGGACAGTCAATTTCGCTTGCTCACCTCGCACCATTTGTCGACATCAGCCGCAGGAAAATTATCCGCGAAATGAACCTGATTGCAGAGCGCACGGGAGTTCACTACACGGAAGAACAATTTAAAGAAATCGTTGAAATGCGCTTAAAGGACGAAATCACCCGCGGCGTTCAGATGATTCAGTATCAGGTCGTTACGCTTATGACGACGAACGGTCAGAGTCCTTTCGTTACGGTTTTCATGTACCTCAACGAAGTAAAGGACGAACAGACAAAAGCCGACCTTGCACTCATCATTGAAGAAGTTTTAAGGCAGCGGTATCAGGGCGTAAAAAACGAAGCAGGCTTCTGGGTTACTCCGGCATTCCCGAAACTCATCTACGTTCTTGAACCGGACAACATCAATGAAGGTGAAAAATATTTCTATCTGACAGAACTTGCTGCAAAGTGTACGGCGCGCCGCCTTGTTCCGGACTATATTTCTGAAAAAAAGATGATTGAACTGAAGGACGGCAACTGCTACCCTTGCATGGGCTGCCGCTCTTTCCTTACGGTTTACCACGATCCGCAGACAAACAAGCCGAAGTTCTACGGAAGATTTAATCAGGGCGTTGTTACAATCAACCTTGTGGACGTTGCATGTTCTTCAGGCGGCAATGAAGAAGCCTTCTGGAAGATTTTTGACGAAAGGCTTCAGCTGTGTTTCCGCGCGCTGATGGCACGCCACAACCGTCTTTTAAACACGCCGAGTGACGTTGCTCCGATTCTGTGGC
>CAVJKK010000022.1:0-10591 GCA_963649855.1 Anaerovoracaceae bacterium | reverse complement strand
CGCTGAACAAAAATACACAGAGAGTAAAAAAAGATTTCTTCATAATTGTACAAAAATATCATAAAATCCATTAAAATAAAACAATCGAAAGGGAAAATCAGAAAATGAAAAAAGTAACTACTAAAAACGTAACGCTAATCAATCTGGCACTCGGTTTTGCAGGCAGAATGCAGCTTGCAAAGGTAAAAAAGGCTTCTAAAAACTGTAAAAAGGCTTCAATGCAGACGCTGCGTTCAATCCTGAATTACGCGAAAGACAGCGAATGGGGAAAACTCCATCACTTTGCAGAAATCGCCGCTGCCCCAACAGACGAAGAAATGGTAGAACTCTACCAGAAATATCAGTCGCCGACAGACTACGAAACGATGCGTCCTTTCGTTGAACGCCACAAGCACGGTGAAGAAAACGTTCTTTTTCCGGGCAAACCGATGATGTACGCAACTACTTCCGGCACGACCGGCGAACCGAAGTGGATTCCAATCACCCACGAATATTACGACAACATCTACAACAAGATGTCAAAAGTGTGGCTGTACACCTTCTTAATGCACCGCCCGCACTGCTTTGAAGGTCAGACAGTTTCTATCGTAGGAAAGGCAATCGAAGGTCAGGCACCGGACGGCACTGTTTACGGTTCAGTAAGCGGAGTTACAAGACGCGACATTCCGAAGTTCATCAGCCCGATTCATTCAGCCCCGGACGCCGTATTTGCAATTTCAGACTACACTGCCCGCTACTATACGATTATGAGAATCGGCATTGAACAGAACATTACAATCATCGTAACTGCAAACCCTTCTACAATCGTAGAAATGCAGAATAACGTAAACCAGTTCTTTGATGACTACGTAACAGACATCGAAAACGGAACGCTCAACAAAAAACTCAAGATTGAACCGGAAGTCCGCGCCGTAATCGAGGCAACGTTAAAACCGAACCCGGAACGCGCCGCAGAACTGAGGGCTCTCAAGGAAGCTCATCCGCAGATTCTGCCGAAACACTACTGGCCGAACTTTCAGATTCTTACGACGTGGAAATGCGGAAACACAAAAATCTACATGGAAAAGTTTAAGGACAGCTTCCCGGAAAACACGCTCTACCAGGAATTCTCTTACTTTGCTTCAGAATGTCGCTCAGGTCTCGTCTTAAACGGAAAAAGCGACACGGTTCTGTTCCCGCACTATCACTATTTTGAATTCGTGCCGGCAGAAGAAATCGACAGCGAAGAAAAGCACTTTTTACAGCTGCACGAACTTGAGGAAGGAAAGCAGTATTCTATTTACGTTACGACGTGGTCGGGCTTCTACCGCTATCCGATGAACGACCTTGTAGAAGTTACGGGTCACTATGGAACGATTCCGACGATTCAGTTCATTCAGAAAATCAACGGAATTATCTCGATGACGGGCGAAAAACTCCACGAACGCCAGTTCATCGAAGCCGTACACGAGGCAGAAGAAGAAACAAAAATCCAGACGCAGTTTTTCATCGGCTTTGCAGAACTTGAAAACTCTGTCTACCACTTCTATTACGAGTTCAAAGACCAGAATATAAGCGAAGAACAGCTTGAAAACTTCAATAAAGTTGTGGACGAAAAACTCAAGGCGCTCAACATTGAATACGCAGCAAAGCGCGACAGTTTCCGCGTAAAAGAGCCGGTTCCGCACGCCCTGCAGAAAGACAGCTTTGAAACATACAAGGAACGCTGCATCGCAAAAGGTGCACGCGACGGTCAGTTCAAGCTGACGCTCCTGATGCAGAACGAAGACCGCCATGCAATGTTCAAGGAACTTGTAAAATAAACGCAGTTTGCAAAAGTTGCGCAAAAATGGTAACTTTACGTTACCGTTTCGGGGATATAGCTCAGCTGGTAGAGCATCTGGTTCGCAATCAGAGGGTCACCGGTTCAAATCCGGCTATCTCCATTTTTTCACCATTTAATCGCCCGCGTCTTCCCAGCAGTTGCGCTCAATCTGAGCAAGTTCAACTACAGAAGCGTGGGCTTTTTTTCTGAGCTGACTGCAGAACTCATTTCTTGAAAGATTGCCTTCATTTTTTACGCTTATCGGTTCGCCTACAGAAATCGTTACAAGCGGATTTTTCAATCCGAAGAACTTTCTTAAACGCCCCGGCTCTCTGTAATGAATTGCCATCGGCACGACGGGATAATTCCACTTGTAAGCGAGTTTAAAAACTCCGAGCTTAAAAGGACGCACCGGCTGATAGTAATCCCACCGCGTGCTTTCCGGGAACGCGTGAATCCACGTCTTTTTTGCGACAAGTTCATCAAACGCGGCGTAAAACTTTTTGTGCGCAGCAACGCTCTGAGGAATCGGGATTCCGCCCGCACCCGTAATCAGGGCAGCGTCTTTTGTTTCAAGGTTGGAAGCCTTTGCGGGAAAGAACATCTTTTTAAGTGCAGCAATTTCTACAAAGCAGAAATCCCATCTGTGAACGTGGTTGCAGACGGTCATCGCGCCGTTCTTAAGCATTTTTCTGTTTCTGCGCAGATTCTTCCGCCCTTCAACCTTCAGCCCGAAACGGATTTTTGACAGAAGCCACACGAGCGTAAAAATCACGAAAGCAACGAAACCGCGCCACAACCGCACCTTAAAGGATTTATCTAAAAACGTAAAATCGTGTTCAACGTCAACGCTGCGGACTTTCGCGGGTTTTAAAAGCTGTGTATCAGGGATTTCAGGATATTCAACGCCGGTATCCGGCACAAAAACGCCGGGCTTATTCTTCTGTTCTGCGGTTTTTAAATTCATAAGTAAAAAAATACAACGCGGGTGTAAAACTTTCAAGGAAAAGGTATAGCTAAGTTGAATGTCGGGTTTTTGAGTATTGTGTAAATTATAAAAAAAACGCAGGGAAACACGGTGGTTGAGCCGCACAAGCGAAGCGCAGTAACCACCAGTACGCTTGATTTGTACCGAAGGTACACAGGCTCAATCGGCGCTATGTAAGACTGCGCCAAGGACGGCGCAAAAACTGTGTTAACCGCAAGAAACGCAAGTTTCTTGGCACGACACGAGGTCGTACAGACGCATTCGTGGTCAGAACCCCGGCTACGGCTGTTTGACATTGTTCATACTCTAACTTTCTCTACAGTAAAGTTGTCCTTTTACTTAAAACTTTTCCTTAATATCTTCGAGCACCTGCAGGTCCTTTATTGCTTCGCTCAGGGGGCTTACAAGTTCTGCCTTGTGGTTCAGGAAATCTACCGCGTTCTGTATCATTGCGCTGAAATACTTTGTGCGGCGCGGAAGTCTTACGCGTTCGCGCTTCAGTGAATAGAATCCCGTGTAGAGTGTGCTTTCGTGACGCAGATAGAAGTCTGCAATTCCGTTTCCGATGCAGATTTTTCCGAGCGTGCCCGTAATTTCAATTCTGAACTCAAAGAACTTTGAACGTCCGCTCATCTTCACAGTTATCTGCGGAATTTTTTCCGTTGCGTAGTTCGCCGTAAAGTTCCGCACCATGCCTTTTTCGTCTTTATAAATGCCCGTCACGACCGGATTTTTCAGCTCTTCCCCGGTTAAAAAGCGCACTATATCCACAAGGTGAGTTCCGTCGTGCAGAAGGCTGTACGTTCCGTCTTTTTCAAATTCCCTGCCGTAAATGCGGAGTCCGGAGTCAAGTTCCGCCGTAACGCTCTGAATGTCCCCGATTTTTAAAAGCCATTCGCGGGCAAGGCGGTAATTCAGGTCAAAGCGGCGTTCGTGGTTTACCATTACGGCAACGCCGTTTTGCTGTGCACATTCTTCTATTTTGCGCGCCTGCTGTGTGTTGAGCGCGACGGGTTTTTCAAGGATTACGAGGCGCGGTCTATATTCGATTGCCTTCATGCACTCTGCAAGGTGCGCTTCTTCGTTCACGGCTACGACCACAACATCAAGTCCGGGGGTGTTTGCGTAGAGTTCTTCGCTTGTGGCAAAAACTGCCGGCGTGTGTCCGTGTTTTTTTACGTATCTGCGCCAGAGTTCAAGGCGGTCTGAGTCCTGGTCCGCTCCTGCAACAAGGCTGATTTTTCTGTTCTGCAAAAGTGCCATCGTGTGGCTTGCCGGCTGTTCGCGTTTTCTGTCAAAGCCGAGTAAGAAGCCGATTCTTCCCGTGCCGATTAAAGCGGCGTTCAATTTGTCTTTCATGGTTTTATTATCGAAAGAACGGCAGGTGATGTTTATAAGGCAGACGAGCCCATATAGCAACGCAATTCGTTTTTGAATAAACTATAGCAACTTAAAAGAGGTACTTTATGGCAGAAAACTGCACTCACAACTGTTCAACCTGCGACTCAGCGTGCAAATCAAAAGATTTAAAATTTCATCTGAACCCGAAAAGCACTGTCAGACACGTAATCGGCGTTGTTTCAGGAAAAGGCGGCGTAGGAAAATCGCTCGTAACTTCACTTCTGGCAGCAAAAACTGCAAAAAGAGGCTTTCGCGCGGCGGTTTTAGATGCCGACATCACGGGTCCTTCAATTCCGACATCTTTCGGCTCAAACGGAGAGCGCGTCTTCTGCGACGAAAAAGGCTTAATCACTCCGGAAATCACTGACTCAGGCATCCAGCTTATGAGCATGAACTTTCTTCTGCAGAATGAAAACGATCCAGTCTTGTGGCGCGGTTCAATGATCAACGGTTTTGTAAAAAAGTTCTGGGAAGAAGTTTTCTGGGACGACGTTGACTACATGTTTATAGACATGCCGCCGGGAACAGGCGACGTTCCGCTCACGGTTTTTCAGAGCATTCCGCTTGACGGCATCGTAATCGTTTCAAGTCCTCAGCAGCTTGTCCGCGTAATCGTAGAAAAAGCCGTAAAGATGGCAGAAACGATGCACATTCCTGTTCTGGGGCTTATCGAAAACATGAGCTACGTTCAGTGCCCGGACTGCAATAAAAAAATCATGCTCTACGGACAGAGCGGAGTAGAAAAAATCTCGCAGGAATTCCACATTCCGCTTCTTGCAAGAATCCCGATAGACCCAAAAATCAGCGCAGCAGTTGACGAAGGAAAGATTGAAACGGTTCAGGCAGACTTTTTAGACGCAGCCCTCGCGGTCATTGAAGGAAACTGATGCCACTAAAATTCATTCTTGCGCCAATGGCGACCTTAAGCCACGAAGCATTCAGACGCTGCGTGCAGAAGTTCGGCGGCTGTGACGAGTTTTTCAACGAAATGATAAATGCTCCGTCGCTTCTGCATAACGGCAAATTTGAAAAATACTATCTGCTCACTTCCCCGGAAACTGCGGACAGAATGGTCTGGCAGATTACAGGCACGACGGCAGAACCGATGGCACAGGCAGCGTCAATTCTGGCAGACCTTCCCGGAATCGGAATCGATATAAACATGGGCTGCTCCGCTCCTCAGATTGCAAACACGGGAGCAGGCATTGCGTGGATGTTAAAGCCCATGGCAGAAACTCAGGCGATGGTTCACGCGGTTAAATCCGCACTCGAAAACTCTGCAAAGGACGGAAGAAAACCTCCGCGCCTTTCCGTAAAACTCAGGCTCGGGGCTGACAACTTCAGCGATGAAGGCTTCTTTAACTTTACGGACATGCTCGTAAACGAAGGCGTTGAACTCCTCACTCTCCACCCGCGCACTCAGAAAGAAAAACTTGCACGCCACCTTCCGCGCTACGAATACGCACAGCGCCTTGCAGAACGCCACCCCGGACTTCCGGTAATCGTAAACGGCGAAATCAAAGACAGTTCAAGCCTTGAGTACGCCTTAAAATGCGTTCCGTCCGCCGCCGGAGTGATGATTGCCCGCGAAGCCGCCGTAAAGCCGTGGATTTTTGCAAAACTGAAAGGCACTCTCCCCGCTCAAAAGACAGACATGCTCACGCTCGCGCTGGATTTTATCGGTGATGTAGAAAAGTATCAGCCTCCCGAGTTCTGGCAGACAAGACTGCAGAGGTTTTTTACGTACTACAGCCAGAATTTCAGTTTCGCGACGTACTTTAAAACCCAGCTCTTAAACGCAAAAGACAACGAAGACGCAAGGGAAAGACTGCGGGCATACTTTGAAAAATGCCCGGAAGACAGGTTTAAGTCTTTGTAAAAAATTCAAACAGCCTCTCGCCAAAAACCTGCCACGAGCCGCGTGGTTGAGCAAGCTCAAGACGCGTTCGTGGTCAGAACTTTGGCTACGGCTGTTTGACAGTTTTCTGAGTTTTATCACAGTTTCTGTGTATTTTCACTTCCGCAGATATAACTTTTCGTAAGCGGTTCGTCTTTTTCGGGGGATTGCACTATAATTATCGCATTCAGAAAAGTCATTTCATTCAAAAAGTGAACGGAGTTTTTTATTGAAAACCATGTATCTGACTCTCTCGGCGGTATTTCTGCTGCTGATGGGAGCCTGCTGTATATTCTTTAAGCGAAAAAAAACTTTCATCTCCGCACCCCTCATCCGCCTGCAAAGCTGGGTCATTGTATGCACGATTCTGTACAATCTCTCAATTCTGCGCACAGACATTCACGTTGCCTATTTTCTGAACTCACTTTACTACTCAAGCATTCACGTTCTTGTAGTCTTAATGCTGGACTTTACGCTGACACTGGCAGAATTAAAATCTTCCGGCACGGACTTAAAGCTCATGCACATCTTCAAGAGAGTCTGGCTCGTTTTTCTTACGGCGGACATAACCTCGCTTCTGCTCAACACGATTTTCCGCCACTCTTTCCGCCTTGCGCCGCTTTTCGTAAATCACGACGAATTCTTATGCTGGACTCCGACTTTCTACCAGCCGTTCAACATTCATCTTACACTCTGCTACGTGCTTACCGTGCTTATTTTCTTCATCTTAATCAGGAAGATTTTTCAGACGAACAAGTTTTACCGCGGAAAATACATTTCAATCCTCACGTTTTTTGTTACGGTAATCGCGATAAACTTTCTCTTTGTTGCGGCAAAAACCCGCCTCGATTTTTCTGTCCTGCTCTATTCCTGCTTTTCTGTCATCGCCGCGTACTTTACGATTTTTTCAACTCCGAAAAAAGTACAGAACGCAATGCTCCGCCAGGTTTCTGAAAACCTCAACATCGGGATTTTCTGCTTCAACCACGAACGCCACTGCATTTTTTCAAACAAACTGGCAACCCGCTTCTTCCCTTCAAAACTCATGGCAGAAGAAGAACTGAAAGCCCTGCTGCTTTTCCGCAAGAGCGAAGTAGAACGGCAGATTCATGTTCAGAAAAATGACGGCGAACACACGCTCATCGAAAACTTCTGTTACTTAAAGGATTCGCAGGAAAGGGTTTTCGGCTATCTTTTAAAATTTACGGACATCACGGACGACCTCAAGACAGAAAGAGAGGACACCTTCCGTTCAACCCACGACGCACTCACAGGGCTTTTAAACCGCGAAGCCTTCTATTCGCTTGCAGACCAGACGCTCAAAAACGACACAAAATCAAAATGGTGTCTTCTGTGCACGAACATCAAGAATTTCAAGCTGATAAACGACCTTTTCGGCTCACTTTTCGGCGACAACCTTTTAAAGCAGTTTGCAAGGACAATCATTCAGACGGCAGGTCCTGACTCCTTAACCGGAAGAATCGGCAGCGACCGCTTTGCAATCCTCTTAAAAAAAGAAAACTTTGATGAAAAATCCTACCTCAAAAAACTCGAAGAACTGCAGACGTTCACGCAGGAAGTAAACTACAAGCTCATGGTTTTTACCGGCGTTTACGAAATTCCGAATCCGTACGAAAGCATTACGTCAATCTACGACAAGGCGCTTCTTGCTTCCCAGACGCTGAACGAAAATTACTCGACCACGATTGCCTATTACGGAGAAGAACTTCTGTCTATGCTCGACAGAAAAAAGAAAATCCTCGAACAGTTCAAGGCTTCACTCGAAAGCGGGCAGTTCAAGCTCTACCTTCAGCCGCAGGTTTCGTGCAGAACGGAAGAAGTTACGGGGGCAGAAGCGCTTGTCCGCTGGGACAACACCGAAAAAGGAATCTTAAATCCGTCGCAGTTCATAAGCGTCCTCGAAAACAGCGGAAACATCTACCTTCTCGACCGCTACATCTGGACGAAAGCATGCGAAACACTCCAGAAATGGAAGGAACAGGGAATTGATCTCTACATCGCCGTAAACGTAAGCGCAAAAGACTTCTATTACCTCGACCTTTACCACGAATTTTCAAGCCTCGTAAGAAAATACGAAATTCCGCCGGAAAAACTCAAGATTGAAATAACGGAAACAGTTTTCATGCACGACCTTCACGCACACCGGCGCGTCTTGAAAAAACTGCAGGACTGCGGTTTTAAAATCGAAATGGACGACTTCGGTTCGGGCTATTCTTCACTTTATGTCTTAAAGAATCTCGACGTTGATGTCCTCAAAATCGACATGGCTTTTCTCGGAAAGACGGAACACAAGGACCGCAGCAAAAAGATTCTGCGTTCAATTATAAAAATGGCAAAACAGATGGGCGTAAAGATTGTCGTTGAAGGAATCGAAGACAATACGCAGGTAAGTTTTTTTCGTGAACTTGAATGTGACATCTTCCAGGGATTTTTGTATTCAAAGCCCGTCACGCTGAAAGAATTTGAAAAGCGGTTTATTCACAGAACGGACGGAGGTGCAGAATGATTTTCAATCTTCAGATGTGGTTCAAGATTTACTCCGCCGCTTCGCTTGCCGGGGGACTGATTCTCCTTTACCTTGCGTACCAGATTTCTCAAACAAAAACCGCCACAAAGGAAAGTTCGCTTTTTAACATTTCTACAATCTTCTTTACGCTTCTTTTTTATGCTTTCTTCTTGATGTCTTCAAGCTACAAGAACGCGATGATAATGTACACGCTCTTTCTGTGCATGACGGACTGGGTTGTCTACACGACCTTCACCTTTACGATAAATTACACGAACACGGTCAAAAAAGTAGGCTTTGTAAAGCAGCTGTTCTACGGAATCTGTTTTTTTGATTCTGCTTCAATCCTTTCAAATCCGCGCACGGGTCACCTTTTCGACATCGTTCCGCGCTTCACTTCCGCAGGATATTTTTTCTGGAATCCGGTGTTTTTTGAAGGCAACGTCTGGCACAGGTTCACGACGACGATAATCCTTCTTTCAACGCTCGCAATTCTGCTGATAAGCATAATCAGGGCACCGTCCTACGGCAAGATAAAATACGCAATAATCGCGGGCGGCACTCTCCTTGTCCTTCTTGTAAGCTATGTCTGTCTTGAACTTGAAGCACCGATCAGCCTTTCCTTAATCACGCTGTTAGTAACGGCAGTCTTCGTTGAAAAATACGTAAAGGACGATTCTTCAAACCCGCTTTTAATCGGTCCGCTCGAAGCAATCAACGAAACGATTCCGGACGTGATTCTGTGTTTCAGCGCAGACGGAAGGCTTTCTTACCACAACACGGTTGCAAACAGGGTTTTCGACAAGTCAAACGAACAGCTCGAGGATTTTTCACGGATTTTTACGAAACTCTATTTACGGCAGAAATCACACAGGCTCACGCTTCTGGACAACAAAAATGAACCGCACGAATACATCGCAGAGTACAAGGATTTTTATGTGGGGGATTCAATTGCCGGCTCGTATTTAAGACTTCAGGACAAGACGAAAGAAATCCAGAAATCAATGCAGCAGCAGCACAAGGCGACGCACGACTCACTCACGGGACTTTTGAACCGCTCGGGTTTCTTTGACAAAATGCAGGAAGCACTCGAAAACAACCGCTTTAAAATCCCTGTCATGATCTGCACGAACATAAAGGACTTCAAGCTGATAAACACGCTCTACGGCAACAAATACGGAGACGAAGTCTTAAAAACCCATGCAAAAGTCATAATGAAGCTCGGACACAAAAAAAGCATAATCGGGCGCATGGCAGACGACAAATTTACGATTCTCATGGAAAAAAGCAATTTCCACCCGGACGTATTTGAAGAAGCATTTAAAGAACTGAGCACGGTCGGACAGGCAAATATGTTCAACATGCGGATTTGTGCAGGCATTTACGAAATCTACAATAAAAAAGAGAATATCCAGCTCATCTACGACAAGGCAAAGATTTCGCTTGATGCGATTTCAGACGATACGCAGCAGATTTTCTCGTACTACGATTCTTCAATGCTCGACAGGATGATTGCAGAAAAGAACATCGTAAACGAATTTGACACCGCCTTAAGTGAACGGCAGTTTTCAATAGAACTACAGCCGGTAAACGACCTCGACGGCAGGGCACTGGGCGCAGAAGCCTTCGTAAGATGGAGTCACCCGGAATATCAGACAATCAAGCCGGAAGTTTTCATCAGCATTCTTGAAAAAACGGGGCTCATCTACAAGCTGGACGCCTTTGTCTGGAATCTTGCGGCAAAAAAACTCAGGGACTGGAAGGAAAAAGGACTTACGGACAGATTCATCTCCGTAAATGTTTCGGGCAAGGACAAGTATTTTATCGACGTTCCGCAGACGTTTGCAGACATCGTAAAAAAGTTTGACATTTCTCCGGAAAACCTGTGGCTCGAAGTTTCGGAAACGGACATCGTGAAGGATTCTGCACTTTCAATCGAAATCTTCCAGAAACTGAAGGCGCTTGGATTTAAGA
>CAVJKK010000021.1:0-10668 GCA_963649855.1 Anaerovoracaceae bacterium | reverse complement strand
CAGGTTCCCGGCGAGAGGCTATTTGAATTTATTGTAAAAACTCGAAGTTAGGGCAGAGTACTCAAAAACTCAACATTCGGACTGCTTATTTTGTTGCCAAAATTGGTCGTAAACCGGCAAGCGGTTTACTTCACGAGTTTTCTTTCGAAAACTCGCAAATCTTTTTTCGTAACAAAAAAATTATTTTGTTGCGAGTATTGCAATACCAGGAAGCGTTTTTCCTTCGAGGAATTCGAGGGAAGCACCGCCGCCTGTTGAAACGTGGCTCATTTTGTCTGCAAGGTGGAATTTGTTTACGGCAGCAACAGAATCTCCGCCGCCAACTACAGTCATTGCGCCGCGTCCAGTTGCGTCTGCTACTAACTGGGCTACAGTTGCAGTTCCCTTTGCGAATGCGTCAAATTCAAATACACCAACAGGTCCGTTCCATACAACAGATTTTGCTGTTGAAAGAACTTCCTTGTAAAGTTCGATTGTCTTAGGACCAACATCCATTGCCATAAGATTATCAGGAATATCAATGCCGTCTACAGCTACTGGAGTTGCGTTTGCATCGAATTTGTCAGCTGCAACGTGGTCAACAGGAAGAACGATTTTTACGCCCTTAGCCTGTGCGTCTGCGAGAAGTTTTTTAGCTGTGTCGATAAAATCATCTTCAACCAAAGAAATTCCGACTTTGTGTCCCTGAGCTTTCAAGAATGTGTATGCCATACCGCCGCCGATTACGAGGGCAGAAGCATTTTTAAGAAGAGATTCCAGAACAGCGATTTTTGAAGAAACTTTTGCACCACCGATGATTGCAACCTGTGGTTCTGGAGGATTTTCTACCATTGGCTGAATGTATTTAACTTCTTTTTCCATAAGGAAGCCGCCGACGCTTTCGCAGCCCATGAATTTAGCGATTGAAGCAGTAGAAGCCTGGTCGCGGTGAGCAGTTCCGAAGGCATCGTTTACGAAAATATCGCCGTATGTAGCAAGCTCTTTTGCCATAACATCGCGTTCAGCGCTGTCTTTTGAAGTTTCTTCTTTGTGGAAGCGGACATTTTCAAGCATTGCAACAGCGCCTTCCGGGAGAGCGTCGATTGCAGCCTTCTGTCCGAGTGCATCCGGGAGGAAAGTAACCGGTTTTCCGAGTTTTGAAGCAAAATATTCAACAACCGGCTTCATTCTGTTTTTACCGTTGATGAATTTTTCTGCGTCAGCTTCAGTCCATGTTTTTCCGGCTTTTTCAGCTTTTTCCTGAGCTTTTTTTACGTCTTTTTTAGGGTCGCCGAGGTGGCTCATCAGAACGAGTGAGCGAGGGCTCTGTTCAAGAATATATTTGATTGTAGGAAGGGCAGCCATAATGCGGGTGTCGTCCTGAACAACTCCGTCCTTCATCGGAACGTTAAAATCTACGCGCATGATAATGCGTTTACCTTTGAGGTCTACGTCTTTAACAGTCTTAATCATCAGTATTTTCTCCCAAATAAAAAAAATATCTGCCTTTAATATAATGACAAAATAATCCGAATTCAACAGATTCCAATATGCCGGAATTTCACGAGCCGTTTTTGTATCTTTTTGGCTTATGGAATTATTCCACGAGCCGTTTTTGTGTCTTTTTGCCTTATGAAATAATTTCACGAGTCGTTTTTGTGTCTTTTCGCCTTATGAAATTATTTCACGAGTCATTTTTGTGTCTTTTCGCCTTATGAAATTATTTCACGAGCTGATTTTTTTTCCTTACCGTTTATGGCTTTTGCACGTCAGCTCATCGGCTTCCAGCCTGAACACTGCGACCCGCGCGAGCATTATTGCAGGATAATTCCAGTCGCCTTTGCCGGTGGCTTTTTTCATAATCAGGTTTAAGGCGGCTTTTTTCTCCTCGTTGTCTTCGACAGGGCTTACCTTACCTTCACCGATTACGCTTGCATAATACGCAGAATAATCGCAGGCTTTTTCGCCCGCCTTAAGTGAATAGTCTGCTTCACATTCAAAGCCGGCAAGTGCTCCGTCTTTCATCAGATTGTACTTGCGCCCGTCCTTTGCTCCGTGAAAATAAAAAGTGTATCTGCCGTTCTCTTCCGCGTAACCGAAATTTACCGGCACGACGTAAACATGTCCGTTGTCGCTGAGTCCGAGATGAAGGGCAAAACTCTTATTGAGCACGTCCCTGATTTCTTCAATGTCTGTAACTTCGCGTTCTTTTCTGCGCATAGGTTCCTCCCGTTATTGTCTTGAGTTTGTGCGGTTATTTTTCTGCCTCATCTGTTTCAAACAGAACCTTAAAGCCGGCTTTTATTTTTATTGAACCGCCGGCAAAAGTCAGCCTGCCGGTGCGTTTTTCCAGCCCTGCAATGCCGAAGGTCCGGTTTATGAACCTTTCATTTTTTGCAGGCACGTAAAAGTTCACCTTACAGGTAAATTTTTCCTTTTTCTTCTGCAACGTTTCCGCCGCGGTCTGCTCAAAACCGACAAGTTCAAGAATTGCATACTCATTTTTGCCGGATTCGTCCTGAGTGTAAAGCAAAAGTCCCGGGTAAAGGGGAATCTCTTTCAGCTGATAAAGCCGTGCCTTTTCCGCCTGCTGAACGAGAGTTCCCTCATATTCTTCGTTGAAATTCAGAGCCTTGAAATATTCTGCACAGTCTTTTCTGTAGTGGTCAAAATTGAACGCCGCCTGTGAATCTTCAAGTTCTTCTGCAAGCCGGGAATATTTGTGTGCGCGCTGTTCCACAAGGCTGATCACATGAGGATAGACGATTGTCATGTATTCGTAACTTGAACCGTAATTTTCCGCATTCTGACTGAAAAGTTCGCCTGAATGCATGGTTACCGTCCTGATTTTCGGAAAATCAATCCTGTTCAAAAACGTGACCGTGAGAGCGAGGTCTGCAAGATTCCACTCCCAGCGCGATTTATTTGTGCTGTGCATGTAGCCGTTGTAGACTTTCATCTGTCCTTTTAAATATTTTGCATAGCGTTCGTTTGCTTCCGCCGTTTTCTGCAAGGTTGCGCGGTCGGGCGCGGTGTAGAGCGGTTTTTCAAAAACGAGTTCCGGTGAATTGAACGCCTTTAGAACAGGATTTTCGTACATGTATGCGGCTTTGAGCGTGGAAGGATCTCCAAGGCTTCCTTCTTTGTCCATAAAAACCGTAAAACTGTCGCCGCCGGTAAGCGTTTTGTTGTTCGTCCAGGTGAGTTCAAGATAGTTTTCGTTTGCCGTGCTCCGCATGCAGAACGTTTTGTGGTTCAGTCCGCCGAACATCTTTTTGAGGAGTGCTGAAAATTCTTCGTGAGCGCAGTTCAGGTCTTCTTCGCGGAATTCCGGGGTTACGAAAAAGTTTTTTGACATTCCGTCTTTGCCGGGATCAAAGCGAACCATGTAGGTCCACATTTCTACGTCGTAGAATTTAATTGATTTCGTTTCGCTCCAGCCGTCTTTGCTCATCGTAAAACTGACGTTAAAACTTCCCTCATTTGCAAGCGTAAAATCCCGGACTTCTGCCTTTAATGCAGGCTGAGCCTTTGAATCGGCGTAGAGTCCTCCCCTGAACGAATATTCTGCGGACTTTCCCCATTCTTCACTTCCGCCTAAAAAGTCTTCTTCCTTTAACGCGAGCACACATTTTTTGAACGACCATTCTTCATCAAAAATCTGCTTGTAATAAAAACCGCGGTTGCCGTCTTTGTCGAGCCCTGCAACCCTCAGTTCGCGCGCAGCATTTCCCTGCCCCGTCTGATGAATCGAAATATGCTTTGTAAGACGCGCCCTGCCTTCAAGCTTTATGTCCGGCTGTTTTCTCCAGCCTTCTGCCGGAAGTCCCCAGCTTTCAAAATTTGAACGGTATTCGCTGCCCTTGTATTTTGAAACGTAAGGTTCGTAGGTATATTTGAAGAACATCGGGTCGCAGCCCATCGTATCAAAATCAATCAGGCGTGTGTACATGCTTCCCCTGTCACCGATTATGAAATTCGTTGAAGCAGAATTACTGAGGTTGACTGCTATGAACCGCCCGTTTTCAGGCGTCAGAAAAGATTTTGAAAGATCTGCCGGAAGTCCTGAATCGGTAAAACGGATTTCCTGCCCGCTTTCTGTCAGAAAATAGATTGTTTCAAGCCCCATCGTGCCGTAGTGATGTTCGTTGCCGAAAATGTCTTCATACCAGAGCATGTCTTTTCGCCGCGCTCCCATCGACCACGAGCGCTTGTTTTTAACCGTAACGCCCTGCTTGAACACGACGCTTTCGGGCCAGCCATAAAGATAAATCCACGTAAAAGGTCTGACGTAAAAAGGACTTGCCGCGCTGTTGCGGACTTCTTTTTCCGTGTAGGTGCGGTAAAGACGACCGAGATTGTCAAAAGCGAAAACGCAGTTTGAATCGCCTGAAATTTCAGTTATGCTGTCCGCGCCTTCGGGAAGCCCTGTCTGAGCATAAAGCTGCCACAGCGCTTCTGACTTTGGCTTAAAATAAAGTTTGCCCGCGCGGATCATGAATTCGTAATTTTTTGTAAAAGTCTGAGTCCGGGTTTTTATGAAAATGTGGTCGGGATAAGTGCCGTTGACGTTAAAATCGGAGGAAACATCTTCCAGAAAAAGTTCCGCCGGTGAATTGAGGTATTTTTCAATTCCACTGTAAAACTGCCCGTCCTCGCTTTTTTCCGCATAGATGGACTGAGGAGTTTTACAGCCCGAAAAAGAAAGCGCTGCAGCAAGACACAGCGAAAGACAAAAAATTGAATGCAGTTTTCCAGATTTCTTAAGCATGGCTCAAAGTGTACGCGGAAAAGCGTTGAGGCACAACATAAGGTTTTGCCTCAACGCCCTTATTTTTTACTGATTCAGTGCTGAAACCACGGCTGCAATTCCGGCTCTGCCGACGTTGCTGGATTTTCCTACGCCCCAGACCTGTTTTCCGTTTTCTTCCATAATTTGGACGTATGCGACAGCGTATGTGTCTGAACCTTCGCCGACTGCGTGTTCATGGAAAGCCGTAATATTGAAGTCAGGGATTTTTGTTTCCCTCAGCGCTGCAACAAATGCATCGAGAGGACCGTTTCCGGTTGCGCCGACTGCAATCTGTTCGCCATTAAACCTGATTACACCGCGCACTGATACGACTTCTTCTGCTCCGGAAGTTCCGACCATCGTAGTTGCAAGGTCGAGGATTTCAAGTTTTTTCTTGTTTTCAAGCCACTGATTTTCAAAGAACCGGCAGATTTCTTCAGGCTGGAGTTCCCTCTGTGCCCTGTCGCTTTCTGCCTTTATCAGATTGCCGACTGCAGGCTGCATCGCCTTTGGAATCGCATAGCCGAAGTTGTGTTCAAGGATGAAACTTGCGCCGCCCTTGCCCGACTGAGAATTGATTCTGATGATTCCTTCGTATTTGCGGCCGATGTCTTTCGGGTCGATGAGAAGATACGGAACGTCCCACACAGCGTCTGCAGGCATTTTTTCGCGCGCAGAAAGTCCTTTTGCGATTGCGTCCTGATGTCCGCCGGAAAGGGCTGTGTATGCAAGTCCGCCGGCATAAGGCGTGCGCGGAGGGATGTCCATCTTTGTATATTCCTGATAGGCGTCTGCGATTTCCGGCAGGTCTGAAAAATCAAGCTCCGGGTCAACGCCTTCGGCAAACATGTTGAGCGCAACGGTTACGATGTCGAGGTTTCCGGTGCGTTCCCCGTTTCCGAAAAGACAGCCTTCTACGCGGTCTGCGCCTGCCATGAGGGCAAGTTCACATTCTGCAACGCCGGTTCCGCGGTCGTTGTGGCAGTGCGTCGAAATTACGACGTTTTCGCGGTCTGTGATGTGCTCAGCAAAATATTCGATTGAATCTGCATAAACGTTTGCGGTGTAACATTCAACGGTTGTCGGCAGGTTGAAAATAATTTTTTTATCTGCGCTCGTTCCCCATTCGGCTTTTACGGCTTCGCAGATTTCAATTGCATAATCAAGTTCCGTCATTGAAAAACTTTCCGGCGAATATTCAAGGCGGATTTTATTGCGTTCTTCTTCCGGCAGGTCTTTCATGCATTCCTTGATGCATTTTACGCCGTCAACAGCGATTTTTATGATTTCTTCCTTTGATTTGTTGAACGTATATTTTCTCTGCGCAGGCGAAGTCGAATTGTAAATGTGGAAGATTACGTTCGGCGCGCCCTTGATTGCTTCCATCGTGCGGCGGATTAAATGTTCACGTGCCTGGCACAAAACCTGGATTGAAACGTCGTCCGGAATGTGATTTTCGTCAATGAGACGGCGGCAGAACTCAAATTCCGTGTCGCTTGCAGACGGGAAACAGATTTCAATTTCCTTAAAGCCGATTTTTACGAGAAGGTCAAAGTACGCCAGTTTTGTTTCTACGCCCATAGGGTCAATCAATGCCTGATTTCCGTCCCTCAGGTCAACGGAACACCATACCGGCGCTTTTGTGATGCGTCTGTCCGGCCATTTGCGGGATTTTGGTGCCGGCTGAATTACCGGTCTGTACTTTGATGCGTTCATTTTTCTTCCTCCAGATTGCAGCAAATAAAAAAAAGACCTGATGCCTAAAAAGCACCAGGTCCATTTATATACATAAGAATATAAAATTACACTACCCGATTCAGATTAGGCCTCAAAGAGAAAACAATCTAGTAGAAGTAGTGATAAAGTGTTCATAACTAGATTATGCAACTTTACGGGAATTTGTGCAAGCAAAAACTTAAACGATATTAAATATCTTAAGTGATAATAAAAAAGAAAGAATTGAATTAGCGTAATTTCGAGTTTTTATAATAAATTCAAACAGCCTCTCGCCAGGAACCTGCCACGAGCCGCGTGATTGAGACAAGCTCAAGACGCGTTCGTGGACAGAACCCCGGCTACGGCTATTTGAATTTAGTAATATAAATTTCAGTTTTTTCAATCCATTTTTTACATCACATTGAATATCTTTAACAGCGCACTGTTGAACGTCTTTGTTTTCTGTTTCATTTCCGCGAGGAATTCGTTGTCGTCTATGCTGCCTAATACTACGGACATTTCTTCGTCATTCCGGAAAGTGATTTTTCTGAATGCATCTACGTAATCTTTTTCACGGGAGGAACGGGCTTCGCTCAGCATCTGGTTGCTCATTGCAAGCACGTCGCTGATGATGTCTTCAAAAATCTCCGGGGTAAAGTCGCGGATTTTGCGTTCATAGAGACATTCAAGCAGATAAACCGCATACGTCGTCTTGTTGATGAGGTATTCTCTGCTGCACTTGTCGTAAAAGGCGTGGACTTCCTTCCAGTTTTTGATTCTGCCGTCCTTTATTCCGGCAAACAGTTCGTTTAATTTGTCTTCCGGGATAATCTGTCCGCCGGCGTTGACCCACTTCGTATAGAGTGGCAAATCCTGCATGATGACTTTCAGTTCTTCCCGGTCAATGCTCGTATTGTAAATGGTGCAGTAATCAACCAGAACCTGGCACGCAAAGTATTTTACAATCTGACGGTAGATTCTGTAGGCACGCACAGGCTTGTGGATTTCAGCCCCGTACTTTTTCTGACCTTCCATATCGCAAAGAGAAAATTCTTCCCCCGAATTCTGATGAAGGTAATCTTTTGCAACGCGGTAAAGCGCTTCCGGCGTTTTTGCATTTACAGCCTTTTCAAGCCCCTTGTTCACAAGATATTTTCCCGTAAGTTCAATAATCCGGCTCAAGGCAAGTGTAACTTCCTGAATTGAATCCGGCGCAAGAGGATCTGTTTCGATGTGCTGAACTTTTACCACACGTTTGTCCCGCTTCTGAAACTTTGAATTGTTCCGCGCAATCGCATACATATTGTACAGAAACCAGTAGGCAGGAATAATCGTAACGCATTTCTGGTCACCGTTGCTTGCAACAAGCGAAAACGGATACTTGATGTTCAGTTCATGCTGATAGCTTCCCTTGGAAACGAGAGTAAAGCAGGCAAAGCGTGAATTATGCTTGAAGTCCGAGCACAGCCCCGGCCAGAAGCCGCGTCCGGCAAACATTTCTCCGTCCGGCGAGCGTGAATTGTGGTTTGAACCGATTGTAGCCCCCGAAGCAATGTTCGATTGACCGCAGACAGTTGAAGCAATCAGAAATGAAGAATTGTGATGCTGTTCGTGGAAAGGGAAAATCAGGTTGTTTAAGATTTCGCAGCAGCTCACGGTAGAATTGTCGCCGAGCACAGAGTTCAAAAGTCTTGCCCCGTACTTTAACTGACAGTTCCGCCCGATTACGAAGCGCACCGCCACCGCCTGATAGAAAACCTTTGAACCGTACCCCAAGATTCCGTTTACGAGTTCAACGCCTTCCCCGATCTGACTCGGTTCATCTTCGCTTGAAAGCACCGTAATATTCTTTAATTTGAACGCGCCCTTGATGTAACTGTGCGCCCCGATTTTTGCATCTTTTAAAAGCGTCGTATTTTTTATGACTGCGTCGTGTTCAACGATGCCGAAAGTGTTCAGTTCTTTTGACTGACCGTATTCCGTAAGTTCAACAAACCGCTTCTGCAGAACCCTGTCTTCGCGGTAGCGGCTCCAGATGTATGCATCGGCGGTAATCATTTCTTCAAACGGAAGGACTGCACGCTGATCATTTTCGTTGCCGACTCCAACCCAGACGCGAGTTTTTTCGTCTTCCCCTTCCTTTAAAATGCCGTTGCCGAATTTTGAATGTTTCGTGCACGACATTTCCTGAACGTTAAAAAGAATCGTGCGTTCCCCGATTTTATAATTGCAGAGATAAGCCGCATTGCGAACTGCAACGTCGTCTTCAAAAATGACGTCTTCAATGTAGGAATTGTAAATGCCCGTATCTAAAACCAGGTCGTGAAATTTAAGGGTCGCCGCCACAAGGTGACCAAACACGACAAAACCGCGGAATTCACAGTTGCGGACAAGCCCGGCATCAAACGCGCCTGCTTCCGCCGGAACAAAAACATTCTGCCACGTTTCGTCCGAACTCACGTTTCCGTTCGACTTTAAAAGTTCAATTTCCGCTGCCGTCAGGTGGCGTTTTGATTCTGCCGCAAGAAGTGCATGTGCGGACAATGTCCCGGCGGTTTCAGTTTTCAGTGTTAATACTGACATTTTTACTCTCCATTTTTTTAATTTTCAAGCATTTTCTAACGCTCCAATTTTATCCCTATTTTCAAAAAAATAGAACTATCCGGCTAATTCTTCTATAATCAAAGGCATGAAAAAACTTTTTACATTCATTCTGCCGGCTTTGCTCTGGCATTCGGCATTCGCTTTTACTCACTCAGACATAAAAATCTTTACGCTGCAGAGCGGGCTCACGCTTTATTTTCTGGAAGACACGACGACCGCCACAGTCCGCCTTGAATTAAACGTCAACGCTTCATCTCAGCAGCAGGCGCCGGAAACGGCAGGATTTTTCGGATTGTACGCGCAGATTCTCGGACTCGAATCAACTCCCGACTGCGTAAAAACAGAAAAAACGGTTGCCCCGTCACAGACTGAAAAAACTCTGATTGAATTTTCAAATTATTTTAAAACCCCACAGATTTCAGACGCCACCCTCAGCGAACAGTTAAAAACAAGCAGAACCGCCTTAAACGATTTTTCTTCGTCGGCGGCAGGCTTCATAAATCAGGCAATCGACAGCAGAATCTTTGCCGAAGCGCCGTGGAAACAGCAGAGCGGAACTTATCCCGCAAATTACAATTCAATGAAGCTGGCACAGGTCCGCACGCTCTTAACGCAAATCAAAAACCTTTACTACACGCCTTCAAATGCTTCGCTTTACGTCAGCGGAAACATCACGCAGAACGCAGCCCTTTCACTCGCAGAAAAATATTTCGGAAAAATCTCCGCAACGAAAAATCACACCGGCGCACAGAACGCACAGCCTGACATACCGGACAGCGTTTTAAAAAACACCGCCGTTCAGCCGGAAGAAAAAACACAGTGCAGATTTGTCCTCACCGATGACGAACTTTCCGAAGATTTGACGCAGATTGTCCTTCAGTACACGCAGTTTACGCAGGATGAAGCAGATTTGATTTCCGCCGTGTTCAACAAAGAGACTTCCACGTTCAAAAAACTCCTTTTAAAACAGCGGAATCTTTCAATCCGCGCAGCAGACTACATCGACGCTTCGAGCGCACAGCAGAAAGATTCCAGCCGGCTCGTAGTTCAGGCAATCTGTGAAAAGACAAAGGTAAGTCCCGCCGTACAAGGAGAACTGTTCTGTGCAATGGCACGCGAAAAAGAACGCCTTACGGAAGCAGAAACTCAGTGCGCACTAAAGGAGATGGATTCAAACTTTCTGCTCGTAACTGACAATTCAACGCTTTTAATGAAAAATCTTGCAGTCTTCAATCAGACGAACAAAGACTTTGAAGAAACGCTTTTCAACAAAACTCAAAGAATGCACGCCTTCTCCGTCCAGTCTCTGAACGAAAAATACGAAAATGCAAAGCCCTTCGTCTTTATCCTCTGCAATACAAAAAATTACGCGAAATATCAGAATGAATTTAAAAAATACGGCTATGTGCGCGTAACGAAAAAAAACGGCGCGTGGTATCTGCAAAGCAAATACAAGGACTTTCTGCCCGGCGCACAAAACATAAAAAACGCGCAGACTTCAGCGGATGCCGGCAGCGGACAGGACAGCGCAGAGTTTTCAGCACAGCGCTTTATCACGGAAAACGAATCTCAGTTTT